>NZ_JBWKFM010000018.1:66213-147042 GCF_056434285.1 Streptomyces sp. NPDC044063 | reverse complement strand
TTTTTCTCCCCTCCCTCCCCCCCCCGGGGGGGGGTCCCCCCCCCCCCCCCCCCCCCCCCCCCCCCCCTTCGCCCCCCCCCCCCCCCCCCCCGGGGTGGGGGACGGCGACGCCCGCGCCGGGGTGGGAGCGGCGGGTCGCCGCGGGCGGCACGGGTGCGGGTGCGGGTCGCCCGCGCGCGGCATGGGGCGGGTGCGGGTCGCCCGCAGAAGGCACGGGGCGGGTGCCAGGCGCGCTGGCGCCCGGCCACGCCCCCCGCCGTGGGCGCGGGTCGGCGCGTGGCCGCGCCTCCGCGCCGGGCCACGCCCGTCCGCCGGACCGGCGCGCCGGCGCCGGGGCCGGCGCCGCAGGAACAGTGCCGGTGCCGCGTCAGCGCACCGGTACCCGCCGTGGGCCCCGGACCAGGAGGCCCGGGCGGTACGGGAGGTCGGCGGGGTCGGCCGTGAGGGTCAGGGACGGGAGCGCGGCGAAGAGGCGGGGCAGTGCCACGGTCGCCTCCAGGCGGCCCAGGCGGGCGCCGACGCAGAAGTGCGGGCCGTGCCCGAAGGCCAGGTGGGGGGCGGCGCGGCCGTCCTCCGCCAGGTGGCGGGCGGGCCGGAACGCGTCGGGGTCGGGGAAGCGCTCCGGGTCGCGGTTGGCGGCGGCGAGGACGACGAGGACGGACTCCTCGGCGGGTATGACCGTGCCCCCGCCCAGGTCGACCGGCTCGGTGGTGCGGCGCCAGGTCGTGCCCTCCAGCGGGCTGCCGTGCCGCAGGGTCTCCTCGACGACGGCGGCCCAGTGCGCGGGGCCGCCGGCGCGGGCGGCGGCGAGCTCCTCCTCGTGGGTGAGGAGCATCAGCGACGCCGACGCCAGGAGGTTCATGGTGGTCTCGTAGCCGGCGAAGAGCAGCAGGAACGCCATGGCGAGGAGCTCGCCGTCGTCGAGGCCGCCCTCGCTCGCGTCGTGCACGAGCGCGCTGAAGAGGTCGTCGCCGGGGGTGCGGCGCTTGTGCGCGATGAGCTCGGTGAAGTAGGCGTGGAGCCGGGTCCAGGCCTCGTCGACGGCGCCCCGGGCGAGGGCGTCGGCGGGCGAGCCGACGCGGTACGTCCACTCCCGCAGGTCCGCCCGGTCCTTCTCCGGGACGCCCAGCACCTCGCCGATGACCAGCACGGGCAGCGGGAAGGCGAACCCGTCGACCAGGTCGGCGGTGCCCTCGCGGGCCAGCCCTGCGGAGAGGTCCGCGATCAGGTCGTCGGTCAGCCGCTCGATCCGCGGGCGCAGCGCGTCCACCCGGCGGGGGGTGAAGGCGGCGGTGGTCAGCCGGCGCAGCCGCAGGTGGTCGGGGGCGTCGGAGTTGAGCATGTGGCGGGCCAGGCAGCCGCGGGCCCGCTGGGCCGGGGAGTCGGCCTTGGGGCGGCCCGCGCCCTGCGGCGGCACGTTGGAGAAGCGGCGGTCGGAGAGGACCTCCCGGGCCCGGTCGTAGCCGGTGACGAGCCAGGCGTGGGTGCCGTTGGCCAGGGCCACGCGGGTCGCCGGGCCCGTGGCGCGCAGTCGCGCGTAGTACGGGTACGGGTCGCGTGCGAAGCCGGGGTCCGCGGGGTCGAGGTGATCGAGCACCCGCACATCCTCACCGATGAACGATCGGTTCCGGCGGTGGGGCCCTGTGCAGGGCTGACCGGGCCTGGTTGTGCGGTTTCCACAACGGCCCGTGCCGGCCCGGGCCCGGCGGCCGCCGCGGGCGGTTCAGCCGAGGTCGTCCGGGGTCCGGCTCACCGTGCGCCCCCGGCGGGCGGCGGCGCGGGCGAAGGCGACCGCGTCGTGGACGGCGGCGCCCCCGGGGTCGTTGTTGAAGTAGCAGTACACGTCGGCGCGCGCGGGCCAGGTGTCGGCGATCCGGCCGGTCCAGCCGGCGAGCGCCTGCCGCCCGTAGCGCGGCCAGGGGCTCGCCCGGCCGCAGTGGAAGCGCACGTAGCCCCAGTCGGTGGTGCGCCACAGCGGCGTCACCGGCCGTGAGTCGTGGTCGGCCCAGCACAGCGCGGCGCGGCGGCGCTCGAGCACGGCCCGTACCTCGTCGGTCCACCACGAGTCGTGCCGGGGCTCGACGGCCACCCGGACGCGGCGGGGGAAACAGCCCAGGGCGGTGTCCAGGAGGCCGGGGTCGGCCTTCAGGGTGGGCGGGAGCTGCAGCAGGACGGGCCCCAGGCGGTCGCCGAGGCCGGCGGCGCGGTCGAGGAGGCGCTCGACGGGCTCCTCGGGGTCGCGCAGGCGCTTGATGTGGCTGAGGTAGCGGCTCGCCTTGACGGCCATGACGAATCCGGCGGGCGTGCGGGCGCGCCAGTCGGCGAACGTGTCCTTCGCCGGCAGCCGGTAGAAGGCGTTGTTGTTCTCGACGGTCGCGAACGCGTGCGCGTACTCCTCCAGCCACAGGCGTTGTGGCACGTCCTCCGGGTAGAGGTCGCCGCGCCAGTCCTTGTACTGCCATCCGGAGGTTCCGACGAGCAGGGGCATGGCGTGATGCCTGCCCCCGCCGGGCCGGACGATCACCCGAGGGGCGCGTTTCCAGCCGGATGCGCGGGGCGCGGTCCGCCGGCGGTTGCTTCACTGAGGTCGTGGACTGCGTCTTCTGTGCGATCGCGGCGGGGGAGGTGGAGAGCCACCGGGTCTTCGGGGACGACACGGCGGTGGCGTTCCTGGACGCCCGTCCGCTGTTCCCCGGGCATGTGCTGGTGGTGCCGCTGCGGCACGCCGAGACGCTGACCGATCTGCCGGTGGCCGAGGTGGGGCCCTTCTTCGTCCGGGTGCGGCGGATCGCGGGCGCCGTGGAGCGCGGCATGGGCGCCGCCGGGTCGTTCGTGGCCGCGAACAACCGGGTCAGCCAGTCCGTGCCGCACTTCCATGTGCACGTGGTGCCGCGCAACCGCAAGGACGGACTGCGCGGCTTCTTCTGGCCGCGTACGCGCTACGCCTCCGACGGCGAGGCGGCCGCGGTGGCGGCCCGGGTCCGGGCGGCGCTGGCGGACGACGACCACGACCCGCCGTAGCCGCCCCGGGGCCGTCGGGGCGGTGGATTCCGGATCGTGTGGACGATCCCCGGGGAGCCGGTCATATTGGAAGTACGGCTTCCCTCGTCCTACGTCTTACGGACGTCCTACGTCCTACGGAGCCTTCCGGAGCCGGGCCCCGGGGCCGGAGGCGGATCATGCGATTCATCGACCGGGTGGACGCCGGCCGGCGTCTGGCCGAGCGGCTGGGGCACCTGCGCGGCGAGCGGCCCGTGGTGCTCGGACTGCCGCGCGGCGGTGTTCCCGTGGCCTTCGAGGTCGCGCACGCGCTGGCCGCCCCCCTCGACGTCGTGCTCGTCCGCAAGCTGGGCGTGCCCTACCACCGCGAGCTGGGCTTCGGCGCCATCGGCGAGGGCGGGGTGCGGGTCATCCGGGAGGACATCGTCCGGATGAGCCGGGTGGACGAGGACGACCTGGCGGAGGTCGAGCACGCCGAGGAGGCCGAACTGGCCCGGCGCGCGACCCAGTTCCGCGAGGGCCGGGAGCGGGTCCCGCTCCAGGGACGCACGGTCGTCGTGGTCGACGACGGCATCGCCACGGGCGCCACCGCGGCGGCCGCCTGCCAGGTGGTCAGGGCGCAGGGGGCCGCCCGCGTCGTCCTGGCCGTCCCGGTGGCACCTCCGGACGCGGCCGCGGCGTTCCGCGGCGAGGTGGACGAGCTGGTCTGCCTGAGCACCCCGGCCGCCTTCTCGGCGGTCGGCGAGTGGTACAGCGACTTCGCCCAGACCCCCGACGAGGAGGTCGTCGACCTGCTCCGGCGGAACGCCCGTGAGCGGGCGGGCGCCGAGGGCGGGGGCGGCGGGGCCGAGGGCGCCGGGGCACACGGCGGATCGCTGGAGATCCCCGTGGACGGCGGGACCGTGACCCTCGCCGGCGACCTGGCGGTGCCCGACGGGGCCCGGGGGCTCGTGATCTTCGCGCACGGCAGTGGCAGCAGCCGGCTCAGCCCCCGCAACCGCGCGGTGGCGCGGGCGCTGAACGACGCCGGACTCGGCACCCTCCTCTTCGATCTCCTCACCCCGCTGGAGGAGGGTGACCGGGCGAACGTCTTCGCCGTCGAGCCCCTGGCCCGCAGGCTGGCGGAGGTCACCGGCTGGCTGCGCCGCCGGGAGACCGTGCCGGTCTGCTACTTCGGTGCGAGCACGGGCGCGGCCGCCGCGCTGTGGGCCGCGGCGGAGGCGGGTGACGGCGTCACCTCCGTGGTCTCCCGCGGTGGCCGCCCCGACCTGGCCGGGGACCGGCTGGAGGAGGTCGGCGTGCCCACCCTGCTGATCGTCGGCGGCGCCGACGACGTGGTGCTCGACCTCAACCGCCAGGCGGCACGGCGGCTGCGGTGCGAGAACGAACTGGCCGTCGTCCCCGGAGCCACCCATCTCTTCGAGGAGCCCGGGGCCCTGGACGCGGTCGCGGACCTGGCCCGCGACTGGTTCCTCCGGCACCTACCGACCTGACAGAGCGCTGGTGATCACCATGGAGAAGATCGTCGACTGCACCATCGAGATGCAGTTCCGCGAGATCGACGCGACCACACAGGCCGATGTGCGGCTGAGGATGCAGGACGGCGCGCAGCTCACGTCGCAGGGCATCGCCAACCGCCACCCCGACGACCGCCGCCAGCAGCGGGTCGGCGAGGAGGTCGCGGCTGCCCGCGCCCTCAACGGGCTCGCCGAGCAGCTGCTGGGCAAGGCGGGGGACGACATCCGGGAGGTCATGCACGAGGACGCGCACCTGACCCGCTAGGACAGGCCCGAAGGGCCGCCCGGCCCGTCGGCGGCGCGGCCGCGGGCGTACGCTGAGCGCCGTGACGACGCCACTGTTCATCAAGATCTGCGGGTTGCGGACCGCGCCGGACGTGGACGCCGCGGTCGCGGCCGGGGCCGACGCGATCGGTTTCGTCTTCGCCGCCAGCCCGCGCCGGGTGGACGGGGAGACCGCCCGGCTGCTGGCCGAGCGCGTCCCGGAGCACGTACTGACCGTGGGGGTCTTCCGGGGCCAGTCCGTCGAGGAGGTACGCGCGTTGTCGCGTGCCTCCGGGGTCCGTGCCGTCCAGTTGCACGGCGACGAGGGCCGGGAGCACTACGACGCCCTGCGGCCCGAGGGCTGGACGCTCGTCCGCGCCACCTCCTCCGGGGAGCGCGTCCCGCGCTGCGGCGAACTGGGCGAGGACCTGCTGCTGCTCGACGCCCCCGCGCCGGGCGAGGGCGTGCCCTGGAACTGGGGCGCCGCGAGCTTCACCCCGCCCGCCGGCCGCTGGCTCCTGGCCGGCGGCCTCACCCCGGAGAACGTCGGCGAGGCCGTACGGACCACGAACCCGTGGGGTGTGGACGTCTCCAGCGGCGTGGAGGCGCGCCGCGGGGTCAAGGACCCCGGCCTGATCCGCGCGTTCATCGGGGCCGCGCGCGCCGCGCGCGCCTTCTGAACACCATTCGCTGCCAACTCGCCCGGGCGCATGTAGACTTCGAGCCGCCGCCCGCCGGGCGAACATCCGCGCGACTCTCGCGCAGGCATTCCCTCCGTTTCCCTTCCGGCCCCTCCACCGCCACGCCGGCGTGAACCGCCGGCGTCGCACCGTACCGCACCGCATCGCAACGTCATCGCACCCCCTGAGCACAGGCGCACGTTTTCCGCGACCACAGAACAGAGGGCACATGAACGAGAGCGACTGTAAGTTGACCCGTTCCTGGATCGGCGGCATCGACCTGCGGCTGATCGCCGAGCAGGTCGGCACTCCCGTCTTCGTCTACAGCGAAGCGCAGATACTGAAGAACGTCCGCCGGATCGAGGAGGCGGCCCGGGCGGCCGGCCTCGGGGAACGGGTCGAGCTGTACGTTCCCTTCTTCCCCAATTCCAATCCGCACGTCCTGCGGCCCCTGCGGGACGCGGGCGTGGGAATCCTGCTGCAACTGCCCAGCGAATACCGGTTGTTGCAACGTTTCGGATTCGACCGGTTCATCGTCTCCCCCGGCCACGTCGCCGACGAGGAGATAGCGTTCTGGGACCGGACCGGCTGCCCGACGTTCCTGTCGAGCCTGGACGAGGTGGCGTATTCGCTGCGCACCGAGGCGCCGTCCATCAGCGTCCGGATCGACAGCCTGGACTCGGGCAAGCCCGGTATCAAGTACAGCGAGCTCAAGGACCTGGCGCGGCTGCTGGAGGAGCACGGCCGCGAGCTCGAGTGCTTCGAGGTCTACTGCGGCAGCGGGAACTCCCGCGAGGCGATGATCGACATCATCGAGAAGCAGTTCGAGATCTTCAACACCCATTTCCCGACCGCCCGCGCCATCAACTTCGCCGGCGGCCACGGCTTCGTCTACGAGAGCTGGGACGAGTCGGAGAAGCACTTCGACTGGGCCGAGTACTTCAGAGCCCTGCGCGGCGCGGCCGACCGCATGGAGATACCCGGCCATGTGCGCTTCCTCTTCGAGCCGGCCCGGGACGTACTGGCCGACACCGGCGCGCTGCTGCTGAGCGTGGAGCGCGACGTGATCACCAACGCGGTCGGCAGCCTGGTGGTGACCGACGGCTCGCGGATGCTGATGCCCTCGGCCCAGCTGCGCGACCGGCGCCACAACGTGGTCTTCCTGGACTCCGACCTCCGGGAGATCCCCGCGACGCCCGGCGCCGACGGCACCAGCGCCGCGCTGCGCGGCCGCAGCATCCTGCGGCACGACTACATCCTGCCCGGCGAGTACTGGGTGCCCTCCGGCGTCGGCGCCCACTGCCACCTGCTGATCCTCGACGTCGGGGCGTACTGCGCGACGCAGCACATGGAGTTCCTCAACATCCCGCCGGCCGCTGAGGTCCTGGTCGACACCGCCGGCACCCCGCACCTGGTCACCGCGCGCGGTGACGACCTCGACAAGTGGCGTCACCTCCTCGACGAGAAGCGGGAGGTCGCGCGGTGAGCACGGCCCCGCTGCCCGAGGCCGCCGCCGACGACCCGTTCGCCCTCTTCGAGCGGTGGATCGGCGAGGCCGGAGCCTCGGAGGTCAACGACCCCAACGCCATGGCGCTGGCCACCACGGGCCCCGACGGCCTGCCCGACGTACGCATGGTGCTGCTCAAGGGCTTCGACGCCCGGGGTTTCGTCTTCTACACCAACGCCGGGTCGGCCAAGGGCACCGAGCTCGCCGGCAATATGCGGGCCGCCGGCGTCCTCCACTGGAAGTCGCTGCGCCGGCAGGTGCGCTTCCGCGGCCCTGTGGAGCCCGCCACCGACACCGAGGCCGACGCCTACTTCGCCTCCCGCGCCCGTGACAGCCGGGTCGGCGCCTGGGCCAGCCGGCAGTCCCGGCCGCTCGCGGACCGCTCGGAGCTGGAGGCGGCCGTGGCCCGGGAGTCGGCCCGCTTCGGCACGGACGACGTGCCCCGGCCGCCCCACTGGGCCGGCTTCCGCGTCGTCCCGGTGTCCGTGGAGTTCTGGACGGAACGCCCGTTCCGTCTCCACGACCGCCTCGTTTTCACCAGGGAACGGCCCGGGGACGCCTGGGACACGGGACGCCTCTACCCCTGAGCCCGCCCGGGCCACCGCGCCGATCCGTACGTCAACCGCCTCCGAGGGAACCAGGGACAGGGACAGCTCTATGTACTTCACCCATGCCGACGCGGTCTGGACCGCCCATCCACGGCTGCGGGCGCTCACCGTGGCCGTCGACGACGTCCTCGGCATGACGAACGACCCCGCCCGCCAGGAGCGGCTCGCCCCGCGGGTCGACGAACGCCTGGCGGCCCGGGGCGAATCCGAGATGCCCGAGATCGCCGCCTGGCGCGAGGCGTTCTCGCGCATGGGGCTGAAACCGACGCAGTACCGCTGCGCCGCCGAGGCCCTGCTGCGCCGCTACCGCAAGGAACGGAACCTGCCGGGATTCCACCCGCTGGTCGACTACCTCAACTTCGTCTCGATGTCGTTCGCGATCCCGATCGCCGTCTTCGACCGCGCGAAGGTCGCCGGGGGCATCACCGTCCGGCCGGCCGACGGCACCGAGCGGTACGAGACGTTCCAGGGCGAGGTCGAGCACCCGGCCCCGGGCGAGATCGTCTTCACCGACCCGGACGGCTACGCCCACTCCCGGCGCTGGACGTTCCGGCAGAGCGCCCGCTCGGTGGTGTCGCCGGCCACCGACCGCGTCCTGATCGTGGCGGAGGCCCTCCACGCCGACGCCGAGGCCGACCTGGCCGCCCTGGAGAAGGAGCTGACCGCCGGCCTCGCCGAGGCCGGCGTCCGGGTCGTGCGAAGCCGGATCCTCGACCCCGCCGAGCGCAGGCTGGACCTTCCCCCCGCCTGATCGGGCGGCCGGCCCACCCGGCGGCGCACCACACCTGAACAGCACGCCGAACACGACCCGAGCGCCACCGCACGCATCACCGCACGCACCACCACACGCATCACCGCACGCACAGCCGTACGCACGTCCACGAGCAGCGGCCAGCCGGCGGGACGCGGACCACGCGTCCCGCCCCGGCCGCCCGATCGGAAGGAGGTTCCATGACGGCCACCCCCGAGACGCTCCACCGGCCCGACCCGGCCACCGGGATCGGCGCCGTCCGCGGTGCCATCGCGGAGGCCTGTACCGGCGCGGGCCGCGATCCGGGGTCGGTGACCCTCGTCGCCGCCTCGAAGACGGTGCCCGCCGATGTCCTGGAGCGGGCCGTCGAGGCCGGGCTCACGGTCTTCGGCGAGAACCGCGTCCAGGAGGGCCGGGAGAAGTGGCCGGCCCTGCGCGAACGGTTCCCCGGCCTCGAACTGCACCTCATCGGGCCGTTGCAGACCAACAAGGCCCGCGACGCCGTGGCGCTGTTCGACGTGATCCAGTCGGTGGACCGGCCGGGGCTGTGCGCGGCGCTGGCCCGGCAGTGCGAGCGCCAGGGCCGCGCGCCCCGGCTGTTCGTCCAGGTCAACACCGGCTCCGAGCCCCAGAAGGCCGGCGTGCCGCCGGACGGGGCGGACGCCTTCCTGACCGCCTGCCGCACCACGTACGGCCTGGAGGTCGCAGGGCTCATGTGCGTCCCGCCGGCCGGCGCTCCCCCGGCGCCGCACTTCACCCTGCTGGCGGACATCGCGGCGCGCAACGGCCTGCCGGGCCTGTCCATGGGCATGAGCACGGACTTCACCGAGGCGATCGCCCACGGGGCCACCCATGTGCGCGTCGGCAGCGCCCTGTTCGGCGCGCGGCCCCGTGCGCGAGAGGCAGGCATATGACCCGCCCCCTCCGCCTCCCCGTCGTGCCCTCCCGTCCCGACCGGTTCGACATCCTCTTCGAGCCCGTACGGATCGGGCCGGTCACCGCCAAGAACCGCTTCTTCCAGGTGCCCCACTGCAACGGCATGGGGCGCGCCTATCCCAGCCCCATGGCGGCGATGCGCGGGGTGAAGGCCGAGGGCGGCTGGGGAGTGATCAGCACCGAGCAGTGCGACGTCCACCATTCCGGCAACCACCTGCGCGAGCTGCGGCTCTGGGACGAGCGGGACGTCCCCGGGCTGGCCCGGGCGACCGACCTGATCCACGCCCATGGCGCGCTGGCCGCCGTGGAGCTGGTGCACAACGGCTCCCACGTCGCCAATCTGGAGAGCCGGGCCGTGCCGATCGCGCCCAGCCTGCGCGTCACCCCGGGCATCCAGCCCGTCACCGCGCGGGCCATGGACAGGAGCGACATCCGCGCCGCCCGCCGCTGGTACCGCACGGCCGCGGTCAACGCCCGGCGCGCGGGCTTCGACATCGTCTACGTCTACGCGGGCCACGGCATGACTCTGCCGCTCCACTTCCTCTCCCGCCGCCACAACCAGCGCACCGACGAGTACGGCGGCAGCCTGGAGAACCGCGCCCGCTTCCTGCGCGAGCTGGTCGAGGACGCCAAGGAGGCGGTCGGCGACACCTGTGCCGTCGCCATCCGGTTCGGCGTCGACGGACTGGCCGGTCCCGGCGGCTCCCCGGACGAGGGCCGGGACGTGATCGAGATGCTCGCCGAGCTGCCCGACCTGTGGGACGTCAACCTCAGCGACTTCGACGACGACGGCGTCACCGCGCGGTTCGGCGACGAGGGCCACCAGGAGAAGCACGTCGCGTTCGTCAAGAGCGTGACGACCAGGCCGGTCGTCGGCGTCGGCCGGTTCACCTCCCCCGACATGATGGCGGCGATGGTCCGGAACGGCACGCTCGACCTCGTCGGCGCCGCCCGCCCCTCGATCGCCGACCCCTTCCTGCCCCGCAAGATCGAGGAGGGGCGCTTCGACGACATCCGCGAGTGCGTCGGCTGCAACATCTGTGTGGCCGGGGACCGTTCGGGCGTGCCGATGCGCTGCACCCAGAACCCCACCATGGGCGAGGAGTGGCGGCGCGGCTGGCACCCCGAGCACATCCCGCCCAAGGACACCGACGACACGGTCCTGATCGTCGGCGGCGGCCCGGCCGGCCTGGAGGCCGCCCGCGCGCTCGGCCAGCGCGGCTACGACGTCATCCTGGCCGAGCGCGACCGGCGGCTGGGCGGACGGGTGCTGCGCGAGAGCCGGCTGCCCGGCCTGGCCACCTGGGCCCGGGTGAGCGAGTGGCGCCTGGGACAGCTCCGCCGGATGCGCAACGTCCAGCTGCTGCCCGGCAACGACATCACGGCCGGGACGGTGCTGGAGGCCGAGGCCTCGCTCGTGGCCGTGGCCACCGGCGCGGCCTGGCGCGCGGACGGGGTGGGCCGCCGTCACAGCGAGCCCGTTCCCGGCCTGGGGACGCTGCCGGTCCGCACCCCCGACGACATCATGGAGTCCCGGCTGCCCACGGGCCGCGTCGTGGTCTACGACGACGACCACTACTACATGGCCGGGGTGGTCGCCGAGCTGCTCGTCGCGCACGGCTGCGAGGTCACCTTCGTCACGCCCGAGCCCCTGGTGTCCGCCTACACCCAGCTGACGGCGGAGCAGAAGCGCGTCCAGCGGCGGATCATGGAGTCCTGCGCGGCCGTGCGCACCTCGACCGCGCTCCTCCGGGCCGAACCCGGCACCGCCCACCTGGCGTGCGTCTTCACCGGCCGCGAGACGGCGGTGCCGGTGGACGCCGTCGTACCGGTCACCGGCATGGTGCCGCGCGACGGGCTCTACCGGGAGCTGGAGGCGCACGGCGACGCGGCGCTGCGCGCGGCCGGCGTGCGCCGCGTCGTCCGGCTGGGCGACTGCCTGGGGCCCGGCATCATCGCGGCGGCCGTCCACAGCGGCCATCTGTTCGCCCGCACCCTCGACACCGCGCTGACCGACGGGACGCCCTTCCGCCGGGAGAACGCCGGACCCTCCTGGGACCTGCCACTGCCGCCGGCGGACGGGGACACCCCGGTGTCCCGGGGCGTCTTCGGCGACTGACCCCGTCCTCGGCAACCCACCGCGCGTCCGCCCGGAGCGAAGGAGAGGCCCATGGAAGAGCTCAAGCCCCTGATCGCCAAGGTCGCCACCGGAGCCACGCTCACCTTCGAGGAGTCGGCCCGGGCCTTCGACCTCATCGTGTCCGGCGACGCCACGCCCTCGCAGATGGGCGCCCTGCTGATGGGGCTGCGCGTGCGCGGGGAGAGCGTGGAGGAGATCACCGGCGCAGTGACGACGATGCGCACCCGGATGCTCCGGGTCACCGCGCCGCCCGGCGCCATCGACCTGCTCGGCACCGGCGGGGACGCGTCGGGCTCGTACAACATCTCCACCTGCGCGGCGCTGATCGTCGCCGGGGCCGGGGTGCCGGTGGCCAAGATGGGCAACCGGGCGTTCTCGTCGCGCTGCGGCGCGGCCGACGTGCTGGTGGCGCTGGGCGTCCGGATCGGGCTGCCGCCCGCGGGCGTCGAGCGCTGCCTGGCCGAGGCGGGCATCGGCTTCATGTTCGCCCCGGACCACCATCCGGCGGCCCGGCACGTCCACCCGACGCGCGTCGAGCTGGGGACGCGCACCGTCTTCAATCTGATGGGGCCGCTGCTGAACCCGGCGGGGGTGCGGCGGCAGATGGTCGGGGTGTTCTCCCGCGACTGGGTCGAGCCGCTCGCCCGGGTGCTGGGCCGGCTGGGCTCGGAGCGCGCCCTGGTCGTCCACGGCTCCGACGGCCTCGACGAGATGACGACCACCGGGCCGACCACCGTCGCCTCGCTGGAGGACGGCGCCGTGCGGGTCTTCGAGGTGACCCCGGAGGAGTTCGGCCTGACCCGGGCCCGCCCGGAGGACCTCAAGGGCGGCGACGCCGCGGGGAACGCGGCCGCGCTGCTCGCGGTGCTCGACGGCGAACCGGGCGCCTACCGCGACGTCGCGGCGTTCAACGCCGCCGCCGCGCTCGTCGTCGCGGGCCGGGCCGCGGATCTGGCGGAGGGCCTGGACCTCGCCGTGAAGTCGATCGACTCGGGCGAGGCCGGGCGCCGCCTCGACCGGCTCGTCACGGCGTCGAACGCATGAGCCCGCGCAGCACCCACGCGGCTCCGGAGCACAGACATCGCGAGGAGGAACGGGATCGATGACCGGCTTTCTGGACACCGTCGAGGCCTACAAGCGCGAGGAGATCGCGGCCGCGAAACGGGCCCGTCCGCTCTCCGCGCTGGAGGCCGAGGCCGCGGCGGCGCCGCCGCCGCGCGGCTTCCTCGCCGCGCTGCGGGAGCGCGCCGCCCGGGGCGAGTACGCCCTGATCGCGGAGATCAAGAAGGCGAGCCCCTCGAAGGGGCTGATCCGCGCCGACTTCGACCCGCCGGCGATCGCCCGCGCCTACGCGGCCGGCGGGGCCGCCTGCCTGTCGGTCCTCACGGACACCCGGTCGTTCCAGGGCGGGCCGGACCATCTGGCGGCCGCGCGCGCCGCGACCGCGCTGCCGGTGCTGCGCAAGGACTTCCTCTACGACCCGTACCAGGTCGTCGAGGCCCGCGCGTGGGGCGCCGACTGCGTGCTCGTCATCATGGCCGCGGTCGACGACGCCACGGCCAAGGACCTGGAGGAGACGGCGGCGGGGCTCGGCATGGACGTGCTGGCCGAGGTGCACGACGAGGCGGAGCTCGACCGGGCGCTGCGGCTGCGCACCCGTCTGATCGGCGTCAACAACCGTGACCACAGGACGTTCGAGACCACTCTGGCCACGACCGAGGCGCTCGCGCCGCGGATCACCGACGGCCGGACGGTCGTCGGGGAGAGCGGGCTGTCCGGGCCCGCCGACCTCGCCCGGCTCTCCCGGGCGGGCGTGACGTCCTTCCTGATCGGCGAGTCGCTGATGCGTGCACCGGACATCGAGGCGGCCACCCGTGCCATACTCGCGCCCGGAACATCAGCGCCAACTCCCGGCACCGCGTAGGCACTTGCCACAGCCGCCCAGGCACAAGAGGAGCGTCAACCCGTGGGCATCGAATTCCTGGTCACCTCGTTCATCGTCACCGCCTCCCCCGGCACCGGGGTGCTCTACACGCTCGCCACGGGCCTCTCGCGCGGCTTCCGCGCGAGCGTGGTGGCGGCGTTCGGCTGCACGCTGGGAATCGTCCCCCACATGGCCGCGACGATCATGGGTCTGGCCGCCCTCTTACACACCAGCGCCCTGGCCTTCCAGGTCTTCAAGTACGCCGGCGTCGCCTATCTGCTGTACGTGGCGTGGAGCACGCTGCGCGAGAGCGGCACGCTGAAGGTGGAGACGGAGGGGGAGGCCCAGCCGCAGTCGGCGGCCAAGGTGACCGTGACGGCGATCCTCATCAACATCCTCAACCCCAAGCTGACGATCTTCTTCCTGGCCTTCCTGCCGCAGTTCGTCAGCAACGACGAGGCCCACCCGGTCCCGCGGATGCTCGAACTGAGCGCCGTCTTCATGCTGATGACGTTCGTCATCTTCGTCGGCTACGGGCTGCTGGCGGCGGCGGTGCGCGACCATGTGATCTCCCGGCCCAAGGTCCTGACCTGGATGCGCCGTACGTTCGCGGGCGCGTTCGTGGCCCTGGGCGCGAAGCTGGCCATGACGGACCTCTGACGGTCCCGGCCCGAGGGGCGGCCCGGTCAGTCGTCCCGGGCCGCCTCCTCGCGCAGAACGTCCTGTACGACCTTCCCGTCGACGGTCTCCCGCGCCACCAGCAGCCCGGCGAGCCGGTCCAGGGCGGGCCGGTGGTCCCTCAACAGGGTCAGCGCCCGGTCCTCGGCGGCCCGCAGCAGGCGGGACACCTCCTCGTCGACGATGCGCTGGGTGCGCTCCGAGTAGGGCCGGCGGACGAGTTCCTCGGTGCTCTCGCCCAGGAACTGCTGGCCGCCTCCCGCGTAGCCGACCGGGCCCAGGGCCGGGGAGAGGCCGAACTCCCGGACCATCCGGGTGGCGATCTCGGTGGCGCCCGCCAGGTCGTTGGCCGCGCCGGTCGAACCCTCGCCGAAGACGGTGAGCTCGGCCGCGCGGCCGCCGAGCCGTACGGCGAGCAGGTCGGTGAGGTATCCCTCCGTGTAGAGGTGCCGCTCGGCCTCGGGGAGCTGTTCGGTGACGCCGAGCGAGACGCCGGCGGGCAGGATGGTGACCTTGGCGACGGGGTCGGCGTGCTCGCACAGCGCGGCGACGAGGGCGTGCCCGGACTCGTGGACGGCGACGGAGCGGCGCTCCTCGGGCAGCAGCGCGTTGGACGTCTCGCGGCGGCCGAGCAGGACGCGGTCGCGGGCCGCGTCCAGGTCCTCGGCGGTGATGACGGCGCGGTCCCCGCGGACGGCGTTGATGGCCGCCTCGTTGACGAGGTTGGCCAGGTCGGCGCCGGAGAAGCCGGGGGTGCCGCGGGCGACGGTGCCGAGGTCCACGCCGGGGTCCAGGGTCTTGCCCCGGGAGTGCACGGTGAGGATGGCGGCGCGCTCGGTCTGGTTGGGCAGGGGTACGGTCACCTGCCGGTCGAAGCGGCCGGGGCGCAGCAGGGCGGGGTCGAGGGCGTCGGGGCGGTTGGTGGCGGCGATCACCACGATGCCGCTGCTCTGGTCGAAGCCGTCCATCTCGGCGAGGAGCTGGTTGAGGGTCTGCTCGCGTTCGTCGTTGCCGCCGAGCCGGGTGCCGCCGCCGCGGCGGGCGCCGACGGCGTCGATCTCGTCGATGAAGATGATCGAGGGGGCGCGTTTGCGGGCCTCGTCGAAGAGGTCGCGGACCCGGGAGGCGCCGACGCCGACGAACATCTCCACGAACGCCGAGCCGGTCACGGACAGGAAGGGCACGTCGGCCTCGCCGGCCACGGCCCGGGCGAAGAGGGTCTTGCCGGTGCCCGGCGGGCCGACCATGATCACCCCGCGCGGGCCCTTGGCGCCCGCCCGGGAGTAGCGGTCGGGGTTGCGCAGGAAGTCGACGACCTCGCTGACCTCCTGTTTGACCCCGTCGTAGCCGGCGATGTCGGAGAAGCCGGTGGTGGGGCGCTCGGCCTCGATGATCTTGGCCCGGGAGCGGCCGATGGCGCTGACGCCGCCGGTCAGGGAGCTCGCGGCGCGGCGGGCGCCCCACAGGAAGAAGCCGGCGAGGAGGATCAGGGGGAGGAAGGCCACCAGGAGCGAGGGCCAGACACCGCCGGTGCTCTCGGTGGCGGTGATCTTGACGTGGCGCGCCTCCAGGCGCTGCTCCAGCCCGGTGGCGCCGAGGGCGGTGGGGATGCGGGTGGTGAACCGGGTGCCGTCCTTGAGGGTGCCGTTCACGGCCCCCTTGTCGCTGATGTCGACGGTCTGGACCTGGTCGGCGCCCACCTTGCCGAGGAAGTCGCTGTAGGAGAGCTCGCCCGGCTGGGGGCCGGACACCCCGCGCGCGAGCAGCAGGACGACCACGAAGAGGACCAGGACGGCGGGCAGGATCCAGCGGCGCCACCCGGGTGACGCCGGCCGGCCGGGCGGCGTGCGGGACGGTTCGTCCGGCGGGTCGGGCCTGGCCGGTGGCGAGAGGTGCCGGTGCGGCAGGCGGATACGTGTGATCACGGCCGTTCCCCTGTCCTGGGCCGGTCTCCTGGCCGGGCCCTTCCTGGGGCCGAGCCGGTCCTGTACGCCGCCACGGTGCGCCACCATGCGTCACGGGGGCGGCACGGGGCGTGCCGGGGCCGGTTCGCCTCACCTCAACAGTCGCACCCGGCCGCTTCCGGCGCACGGGTATTCAATGGAGGAGAGCAGCGACCCGTCGGCCGAGGAGCGCGCCATGTCGCACACAACCGAATGGAATCTCCGACTCCAGATGTCCGAGGAGGACGGCAGGACCCGGGCACGGGTGGTGCTGGACACCGGGTCCGCCTCGATCACCGGCAGCGGGACCGCACAGTGCGCCCCCGGCGACAGGGACGTACCGGAGATCGGTGACGAGTTCGCGGCGGGCCGGGCCCTGCGCGATCTGGGCACCCGGCTGCTGCGGACGGCGGAGCACGACGTGGAGGCCCGGGGGGCGGGGCCGGAGCCGAGGACGTCGGTGCCCTACGGCTGGCCGGTGTAGCGGCGCACCCCTGGTGCAGCGGCGCGCCCCGCCCCGGGGCCCGCCGGTCAGTGCTGGCTGTTGATGAAGCCGATGACCACGGCGCCCCACCAGCAGATCTGGGACACCGTGGCGGTGGCCCCGCCCCAGACGAGCAGGCGCGTCGAGGGCGCGGCGCCGGCGCGGGTCATGTGCTTGCCGAGGAGGCCGGCCTGCAGACCGTTGAGCGTGAGCGCGAGCACCATCACCAGCTTGGCGCAGGTCATGGTCGAGGAGATGTTCGGGTGGAGGAACAGACCGCTGGCCACCAGTCCGGCGAGGCCGGCCCAGATGGGCAGGTGCAGCCGGTTCGCGCTGCCGAGGGCGTCGCTCAGCTCGCAGCGGCCCATCATCCACAGCAGGCCGTAGTAGTCGGCGACCAGGACGGCGCCGAAGCCGAGCACGAGGCTGGCGAGGTGGACGAAGAGCGCGACCTGGTGGAGGGCCGGGTCGGCCTGCAGGTGCACGGAGACCCAGACGGCGCCGGCCCACACGGCGGTCAGCGCCAGCGCGGCTCCGGCGACGGTCCACCAGGAGTCGTAGAGCCCGATCGGACGGGCGTGCCGGGCGCGCTGAGCGGCCACGGACGGCTGGTGCGAACGGGTCGGTCGGATGATGGACAGGGGCGGACTGGACGGTATGGCGGACAGGGTTCTCTCCCAACGCAGGCCCCCCACTGATGGCCCGGCGCGGCCGGTGCGTCTGCCCCGGCGTGGCGCCCAAACACCAGAACACTCCTGTGCGGAATTCGCAAGCTTCGCAGGTCAGAGGGTGTTTTCTTGCCGCACAAGATCGAAGAGGGAGTTTTATGGGTGTCGCGATCGCGCTTTTCACCGCCGACCTCCGGGTGCATGACAACCCCGTGCTGCGCGGCGCCCTGCGGGCGGCCGACCGCGTGGTGCCCCTCTTCGTCGTGGACTCGGGGGTGCGCGCGGCGGGCTTCGCCGCGCCCAACCGGGCGGCGTTCCTGGCCGGCTGCCTGGCCGATCTCGACCGGGGGCTGCGGGACCGGGGCGGGCACCTCGTGATCCGGGAGGGCGACGTGGTGCGGGAGACGTGCCGGGTGGCCGCCGAGACGGATGCGACGGAGGTTCATGTCGCGGGCGGCGTCAGCGATTACGCCCGGCGCCGGGAGGACCGGCTGCGGTCGGCGCTGGAGGCGGACAGGCGGGAGCTGCGGGTGCACGACGCGGTCGTCACCGCCCTCGCGCCGGGCGCGGTGGTCCCCTCCGGCAGGAGCCACTTCGCGGTGTTCACCCCGTACTACCGGCGCTGGTCGGCCGAGCGGCTACGGCCGGTGGCCGCGGCCCCGCGCCGGATCGGGCTGCCCGCCGTACGGACCCTCCCGCTGCCGGAGCCCTCGGCCCTGGCCACCGGCCCCGTCTCGCCCGCCCTCGCGCCCGGCGGCGAGAGCGAGGGGCGCCGGCGGCTGACGGCCTGGCTGCGCGACGGCGTCGGCGCGTACGCCGACCGCCACGACGACCTGGCCGCTGACGGCACGTCCCGGCTCTCGCCGTACCTGCACTTCGGCTGTCTGTCCCCGGTGGAGGTGATCACCAGGGCCCGCGCCCGGGACGGCGCGGAGGCGTTCGTCCGCCAGCTGGCCTGGCGGGACTTCCACCACCAGGTGCTGGCGGCGGTGCCGGGAGCGGCGGCCCGCGACTACCGCCCGCGCCACGACCACTGGCGCGCGGATCCGGAGGAGCTCGCCGCCTGGCAGGCCGGGCTGACCGGGTTCCCGGTCGTCGACGCGGCCATGCGCCAGCTCGCGCACGAGGGGTGGATGCACAACCGGGCCCGGATGATCGTGGCGTCCTTCCTCACCAAGACGCTCTACCACGACTGGCGGGAGGGTGCCCGGCACTTCACCGACCTGCTGGTGGACGGGGACGTGGCGAACAATCAGCTGAACTGGCAGTGGATGGCCGGCACCGGGACCGACACCCGCCCCAACCGGGTCCTCAACCCCCTCGTCCAGGCCCGCCGCTTCGACCCCGGCGGGGCGTACGTACGCCGCTGGGTGCCGGAGCTGGCCGGGGTGGAGGGCCCCGCCGTCCACGCGCCGTGGCGCCTGGCGGGGCCGGAGCGGGCGCGGCTCGGCTATCCGGAGCCCCTCGTCGATCTCGCCGACGGCCTGGCCCGCTTCCGGCGCGCCCGGGGCGCGGCCTGACCCCGCCGGCGCCCCGGCCCTCCATGGTCTCCCTCCTCAGCAGATGCGCGGCAGCTGCTCCCCCAACGGAAGGTCGACGACGCGTGTCCCCCCGAAGCGGGACCGGGCCACGACCATGCCCGGGTGGTCGGCCACGCACTCGCCGATGACGGCGGCACCGCGCCCCCGCGGGTGGGCGCGCATCGCGGCGAGCACCGCCTCGGCGTGCGGCCGGGGGACGAAGGCCACGAGCCGGCCCTCGTTCGCCACGTAGAGGGGGTCGAGGCCGAGGAAGCCGCAGGCGGCGGCGACGGCCTCCGGCACGGGGACGGCGGACTCGGTGAGGACGACGCCGGTGCCGGAGGCGGCGGCGATCTCGTTGAGGGCCGCGGCCACGCCACCGCGCGTGGGATCGCGCAGGGCGTGGAGGTCGGGCGTGACGTCGAGCATCGCCCCGACCAGGCCGGCCAGCGGAGCGGTGTCGCTGACGATCTCCACCCCGAACTCCAGCCCCTCGCGCACGCTCAGGACGGCCACGCCGTGCATCCCGACGGGTCCGCTGACGATCACCACATCGCCGGGCGCGGCCCGCCGCGGACGGATGTCGACGCCCTCCGGGACGACGCCGACGCCGGAGGTCGTGAGGTAGACGCCGTCGCCGTGGCCGGCGTCCACGACCTTGGTGTCGCCGGTGACGACCTCGACCCCCGCGGCCTCGGCCGCCGCCCCGACGTCCCGGGCGACCCGCTCCACCACGGACAGATCGGTGCCCTCCTCCAGGATGAAGGCGCAGGACAAATGGGCCGGGCGGGCGCCGCTCATGGCCAGGTCGTTGACCGTGCCGTTGACGGCGAGGTCGCCGATGCTGCCGCCCGGGAAGAACAGCGGCCGGACCACGTGGGAGTCGGTGGTGAACGCCAGGCGCGCCCCGCCGAGCGAGAGCACCGCAGAGTCGGCGCGGTCCGCCAGCACCTCGCCGCCGTACGCGGGGGCGAAGATCCGGTCGACGAGCTCGGCGGACAGCGCCCCTCCCCCGCCGTGGCCGAGGACGACGACGGACCGGTCGCGCGCCGGGGCCGGGCAGGTCCAGTCGGCCGGGTCGGGCAGGGGCGCGGGGTGGGCGGGGGTCGCGGTGTCAGCCAACGGGGGTCGCCTCCTCGGCGGGCGCCGCCGCGTCCAGGCGGCGGTAGAGGTAGTACGCGGCGCAGGCCCCCTCGCTGGAGACCATGGTCGCGCCCAGGGGGGTGCGCGGGGTGCAGGCGGTGCCGAAGGCCGCGCACTGGTGGGGGGTGATCAGGCCCTGGAGCACCTCGCCGCTGCGGCAGGCGGTGGGCTCCCGGGTGGTGATCTGGCCGACGGGGAAGCGGTGCTCGGCGTCGTAAGCGCGGAAGGCGGGGGCCAGCCGCCAGCCGCTGTCGGGGATGACGCCGATGCCGCGCCACGCCCGGTCGGTGACCTCGAAGACCTCGGCGAGCATGCGCAGCGCCGCGGGGTTGCCGCCGTCCCGCACGGCGCGGGGGTAGGCGTTCTCCACCCGGTGCTCGCCGCGTTCGAGCTGGTGGACGGCGCGGCGGACGCCTTCGAGGATGTCGAGCGGTTCGAAGCCGGTCACCACGACGGGCACCTCGTAGCGCTCGGCCAGCTCCGGGTACTCCTCGGTGCCCATGACGCTGCACACGTGCCCGGCCGCGAGGAAGCCCTGCACACGGCTGCGCGGGGAGCGCATGATCGCCTCGATGGCGGGAGGGACCCGCACGTGCGAGACCAGCAGGCTGAAGTTGCGGACGCCGAGGGCGCGCGCCCGGTGGACCGTCATGGCGTTGGCCGGCGCCGTGGTCTCGAAGCCGATGCCGAAGAACACGACCTCCTTCTCCGGGTGCCGGCGGGCGATCTCCAGTGCGTCCAGCGGCGAGTACACCACCCGGACGTCGCCTCCCGCCCCCCTGACCCGGAACAGGTCGCCGTCGGTCCCCGGGACCCGCAGCATGTCGCCGAAGGAGCAGAAGACCACGTCGGGCAGGGAGGCGATGGCGAGCGCCTTGTCGATCATCTCCAGCGGGGTGACGCAGACGGGGCAGCCCGGTCCGTGGATCAGCTCCAGGGCTTCGGGCAGCAGCTGGTCGATGCCGTGCCGGATGATCGAGTGGGTCTGGCCGCCGCACACCTCCATCAGCGCCCAGGGGCGGGTCACGGTGGCGTGGATGTCGTCCAGCAACCGCCGGGCGAGGACGGGGTCCTGGAACTCGTCGAGGTACTTCATCGCGCCTCCTCGGCTCGCGTCGTGTCCCATGGCGCGCCGGCGCCGTACGGTCCGGCCGCGCCGGCCGCGGGCGGCGGAGGCGCGGGGGTCCCGGCCTCGGCGGCGGCACGGCTCCAGGGGTCGCCGAACTCCTCCTCCAGCGCCCCGATGCGTGCGAAGAGGTCCAGCGTCGCCAGCGCGGCCTCCTCGTCGAGTCGCTGGAGGGCGAAGCCGACGTGCACGATGGCGTACTCCCCGACCTCGATGTCGGGCAGATAGGCCAGGCAGACGTCCTTGACCGCGCCCCCGAAGTCGACCTTCGCCATACGGGTGCCGTCACGTTCCTCAATGCCGACCACTCGGCCGGGCACCGCCAGGCACATGCTCTCCTCCTTCCCCGCCGGCCGGTGCCGGCGCGCGTTCGCCGGCCCGGGCGGCGACCAGCGCCTGCCCGAGGGCCAGTCCGCCGTCGCCGCACGGCACGGCACGGTGCCGCACGACGGTGAGACCGCCGGCGCGGAGCGCCCGGGTACAGGCGTCGTCGAGCAGCCGGTTGGCGAACACCCCGCCGGTCAGGGCGACCGTGCCCACGCCGGTCCGCCGGCTCGCCTCGGCGCAGACGGCGGCGACGGCGTCCGCGACGGCGTGGTGGAAGCGCGCGGCGATGACGGCGGTGCCGGTGCCGGCGCGCAGGTCCTCGATGACGGCGCGCAGCACGGGAGCCGGGTCGAGGACCACGGGCCCGTCGCCGGGTCCGGCGCGCAGTGCGAAGGCGTACGGGCGTCCGCAGCCGGCCATGGCGGGGGCGGCGCGGGCCTCCAGTTCGCCGGCGGCCTGGGCCTCGTGTCCGCTGCGGTGCCGTACTCCGGTGAGGGAGGCGACGGCGTCGAAGAGGCGGCCCATGCTGGAGGTGGGCACGCAGGCCACGCCGCGTTCCAGCTGCCGTTCCACGAGCCGGCGTTCGTCCTCGCCGCAGGCGGCGACGGCCGGCAGGTCCGTATCGCGGGCGAGGCCGGCGGCGCGCAGGTGGGACAGCGCCATGCGGCAGGGGTTGCGGACGGCGGAGTCGCCGCCCGGCAGGGGCACGTAGGCGAGGTGGGCCAGACGCCGGTAGCCGGTGTAGTCGGCGAGCATGATCTCGCCGCCCCAGACGGCGCCGTCGTCGCCGTGGCCGGTGCCGTCGAAGGCGACGCCGATGACGGGCGTGGTGCCGTCCAGGCCCGCGTCGGCCATGGCGGAGGCGATGTGGGCGTGGTGGTGCTGCACCAGCCGCAGCGGGCGCCCGGCGGCGTGGTCGCGCGCCCAGGCGGCGGAGCGGTAGCGGGGGTGGAGGTCGGCGGCCAGCAGGCCGGGGCGGATGCCGGTGAGCTCGCCGAGGTGGGCGACGGCCGCCGCGAACGCGCTGGTGACGGCCGGGGAGTCGAGGTCGCCGAGGTGCTGGGAGAGCCAGGCCGAGCGGCCCCGGGCGAGGCAGAAGACGCTCTTCAGGTCACCGCCCACGGCCAGGACGGGCGGCACCTCGAAGGGCAGGGGCACGGGTTCGGGCACATAGCCCCGCGAGCGGCGCAGGGGCAGGACGCTTCCGTCGGACCGGACGCGCACCACGGAGTCGTCGCACGGCGCGTGGACGGCCCGGTCGTGGGCGAGCCGGGCGTCGCTGAGCCCGGCCAGTTCGGTACGGGCCCGCCCGTCGTCGGTCACGATCGGCTCGCCGGGGCGGTTCGCGCTGGTCATCACCAGGACGCGGGGGCCGGGCGGGTCGCCGGGCAGCCCGAACAGCAGGCGGTGCAGGGGGGTGTAGGGGAGCATCACGCCGAGATCGGGGACGCCGGGGGCGACGCCGTCGGCGAGGTGGAGGCCTTCCTCGGCGCGGGCGCCGGCGGCGGGGCGGCGCAGGAGGACGACGGGGGCGCGGGGCCCGGTCAGCACGCGTTCCTCCGCCGCGGTGAGGGGGGCGAGGGCGCGGGCGGTGGCCAGGTCGGCGGCCATGACGGCGAAGGGCTTGCCGCCGCGCTCCTTGGCGGCGCGCAGCCGTCCGACGGCTGCGGCGTCGGTGGCGTCGCAGGCCAGGTGGTAGCCGCCGAGGCCCTTGACGGCCAGGATCGCGCCGCGGGCGAGCAGCTCGCGGGCCCGGGCCAGGGCGGCCTCCCCGGTGGGCTCCGGCCGTACGCCCTCCCGTACGCCCTCCCGTACGCCCTCCCGTACGCCCTCCCGTACGTCCTCCCGTACGTCCTCCGGCGCGGCCTCCCCCGCGCCCTCCAGTCGCAGCCGGGGCCCGCAGTCGGGGCAGGCCACCGGCTGGGCGTGGAAGCGCCGGTCGGCGGGGTCGGCGTACTCGCCGGCGCAGCGTCCGCACAGGGGGAAGGACGCCATGGTGGTGGTGGCGCGGTCGTAGGGCAGGCCGGTGACGATGGTGAAGCGCGGACCGCAGTGGACGCAGGTGATGAAGGGGTGCCGGTGGCGGCGGTCGCCGGGGTCGGTGAGCTCGGCCAGGCAGGCGGCGCACAGGGCGGCGTCCGGCGGGACCCGGGTGCGGCCGCGGCCCGCCCGGGAGGGCCGGATGGTGAAGTCGCGGGCGCCCAGCACGGGCACCCGCCGGTGAGAGACGGAGGAGACCACGGCGAGCGGCGGAGCGTGGCTGATCAGGCGGTCGCGGAAGGCACGGAGGCGGCGCGGGTCGCCCTCGATCTCGGCGACGACGCCTCCGGTGTCGTTGCTGACGTAGCCGGTCAGGCCCAGTTCGCGGGCGAGGCCGTGGACGAAGGGCCGGAAGCCCACGCCCTGCACGGCGCCGCGCACGATGATCCGGTGCCGGACGACGGGCCCGTCGTGGGTGGCGGTCACGTCCGGCCGGCCGTCACGTCCGTGCCGTCGTCCGCCGTCGCGCCGCCGGGGTCGTGGTGGGGAGCGGAGTCGTGCGCGGGGCCGTGGTCATGGTCGTGCGCGTGGTCATGGCCATGGTCGTGGCCGTGGCCGTGCGCGTGGTCGTGCGCGTGGTCGTGGCCCGGGAGCGGCCGGCCCGCCATCACGGGCCGGTGCACGGCCGCGTCTCCCTCGGCGACCTCCATGACGCGGTCGGCCAGGGCCTCCACGCCCGCCCCGGTGCGGGCCGACGTGGGCACGATGCCGACGCCGGGGTTGACGCGGACGACGTTGCCGGTGAACGCCGGCCGGTCGAACCCGACGGCGTCGGCGAGGTCGGTCTTGGTCAGCACCACGAGGTGGGCCAGGCCGAAGGCCATGGGGTACTTGAGCGGCTTGTCCTCGCCCTCGGTCACGGACATCAGCGTCACCCGCAGCGTCTCGCCGAGGTCGTAGGCGGCCGGGCAGACGAGATTGCCGACGTTCTCCACGAACAGCACCCGGGTGTCGCGCGGCAGCCAGCCCTCCAGGTGGCCCCGGAGCTGGGCGGCCTCCAGATGGCACAGGCCGCCGGTGAGCACCTGTTTGACGGGGACGCCCGAGCGGGCCAGGCGCCGCGCGTCGTTCTCGGTGGCGAGGTCGGCGGTCAGCGCGGCCACCGGGACGCCCCGGCCCGCCAGCTCGCGCAGCACCCGTTCCAGCAGGGCCGTCTTGCCGCTGCCCGGGCTGGACAGCAGGTTCACCACGGTCGTCCGCCGGGACGCCAGTTCCCGGCGCAGGGCGCCGGCCAGGGCGTCGTTGCGGGCCAGTACCGCCTGCCGGACGTCGATGACTCGGCACATCACGCGGTCGCCTCCGCCAGTTCGATCACGGTGATCTCCAGCTCCCGCCCGCTGAGCAGGCGTGTGGTCGGCGAGTCGCAGCGCGGGCACCACAGGAAGGGCGGGGTGCCGACCGCGAACTCGTGCTCGCAGGCCGCGCAGCGGGCCCGCGCGGGGACCTCCTCCACGACCAGCCGGGCCGCCGCCACCGAGGTGCCCTCCCGGGCCACCTCGAAGGAGAGGCGCAGCGCGTCGGGGACGACGCCCGCCATCTCGCCGACGCGCACCCGCACCGCCTCGACGCCGGCGGCGGCGTGCCGCCGGGCCAGCTCCGCCGCCCGCTCGACGATCGCGGTGGCGATGGACAACTCATGCATCCGCCTCACCTTGTTCCGGGCTCATCCGTTCCGGCTCATCCGTTCCGGGCTCACCGTTCCGGGCTCACCGTTCCGGACGCCTCCGCTCCGGGCGCGTCCGTTACGGGGCGTGTGCTCGCCGGTGCGCGCCCCTCGGCGGGGCGGTCACGCCCTCCACAGTGCACGCGGCGGCGCCGGAGGCCGCCGGACGCCACGGCCGGTGCGGCCCGGCGGGCCACCGTATTCGCCCGCCCAGCGCAATCGCGGCGCGTCCGCGCGCGGCGCCGCCCGGCCGCGCGGCCCGCGTCGGTGACGATCGGTCACGGATGGCACCGAGCCGCGGGCCGTCGTGTTCCCGTCCGCCAGGAGGCCGCCGCCATGCGCATCCTCGTCGTCGCCAGCGCTTTCAACAGCCTCACCCAGCGGGTCTTCGCCGAGCTCGGCGACCGCGGCCACGAGACGGCCGTGACCGTGACGGACGGGGGCGGCGCGCTGGGCGCCGCCGTCCGCCGGCACCGCCCGGACCTGGTCGTCGCGCCGATGCTCACGACCGCGATCCCCCGGTCCGTCTGGTCCCGGCACACCTGCCTGATCGTGCATCCGGGGCCGCCCGGCGACCGGGGCCCGGCCTCGCTCGACCGGGCCCTGCTGGACGGCGAGGAACGCTGGGGCGTGACGGTGCTCCAGGCCGAGGAGGAGCTGGACGCCGGGCCCGTCTGGGCCTCGGCGGGCTTCGCCGTGCCCCCGGGCGTCGCCAAGAGCGAGCTGTACCGGGGCGAGGTGGCGGACGCCGCCGTGTCCGCGCTGCTGCTGGCGGTGGAGCGGTTCGCTTCGCGCAGTTGGACCCCTCGGCCGCAGTCCGGGTATCCGGTGCGGTCCCGGCCCTGGCTGCGGCAGGACGAGCGGCACGTCGACTGGACGGCGCGGTCGACGGAGGAGGTGCTGCGCGCCCTGCGGGCCGCCGACTCCCGGCCGGGCGTCCGGGACGAGCTGCTGGGCGGCGCGTGGTTCCTGCACGGCGGGCACCCCGAGGACCGGCTGCGGGGCACGCCGGGCGCGGTCCTGGCGACGCGTGCCGGCGCGATCTGCCGGGCGACGGCCGACGGCGCGGTGTGGATCCCCGAGCTGCGGCGCTGCCGCGACGGCGACGGGCCGCCGGGCATCAGGCTGCCGGCGGTGACGGCGCTGGGCGACGCGCTGCCCGCCGTACCGGACCTGCCGGCGCCGCTGGAGCTCCCGCCGGACCGGGTGACCTGGAGCGACATCCGGTACACCGAGCGGGGCGGGGTGGGGTTCGTACGGTTCCGGTTCCCGGGCGGGGCGATGGGCACGGAGCAGTGCCGGCGGCTGCTCGCCGCCTACCGCTTCGCCCTCGGCCGGCCGACGACGGTGATCGTCCTCGGGGGCGAGCGGGACTTCTTCTCGAACGGCATCCACCTGAACGTCATCGAGGCGGCCGCGGACCCGGCCGCGGAGTCCTGGGCCAACATCAACGCCATGAACGACCTGGTCGAGTCGGTGCTGACCACCACCGACCGGCTGGTGGTGGCCGCGGTGGCGGGCAACGCGGCGGCGGGCGGGGCGATGCTGGCGCTCGCCGCCGACGAGGTGTGGTGCCGCGCGGGCACGGTCCTCAACCCCCACTACCGGCTGCTGGGGCTGCACGGCTCGGAGTACTGGACGTACACGCTGCCCCGGCGGGTGGGCGCGGCCCGGGCCGCGGCGCTGACCGCGGAGGCGGCGCCGGTGAGCGCGGCACGGGCACGGGCGCTGGGGCTGGTGGACCGGATCGTGCCGGGTCCCGCGCAGGAGTTCGCGGGGGCGGTCACCCGGATGGCGGCCGACCTCATCGGTGAATCCGACGTTCCGATGCGGATCGCGGTGAAGAGGGCGGCCCGGGAACGGGACGAGGCGCTCAAGCCGCTGGCGGTCTACCGGGCCGAGGAGCTGGAGCGCATGCGCGCCGCGTTCTTCGCTCCGGGTTCCGCCTACCACGCGCTGCGGTCGGCGTTCGTGCGCAAGCGGCCGGCCGGCGACGCGGCCGAGCGGTTCGAGGCGCTGTCGGCACTCCCCCGACAGGATATGCATATTGCCGGAAAAGAACCGGTATGCGAGTTTTAGCCGCGGGGACTCCGGGGGCACCGAAGGGAAGCGCCGATGGCAGAAGCGCGGAGGGCATTCGAGCCGACCGAGCCCGGCTTCGACGAGGTCCACGTCCTGTGGACCTCCGAGGGCATGAGCTGCGACGGCGACACCGTCTCGGTGACCGCCGCCACGCTGCCGAGCCTGGAGGACGTCCTGCTCGGCGCGATCCCGGGCCTGCCCAAGGTCCATCTGCACAACAAGGTGCTCGCCTTCGAGACCGGCGAGGACTTCATGACCCCGTTCCACCGGGCGGCGCGCGGCGAACTGGAGCCGTTCATCCTCGTCGTCGAGGGCTCGATCCCCAACGAGCAGCTCAGCGGCGAGGGCTACTGGTCCGCCATGGGCAACGACCCCGAGACCGGTGAGCCGATCCGGCTGACCACCTGGCTCGACCGGCTGGCCCACCGGGCCTGGGCGGTGGTGGCGATCGGCACCTGCGCGGCGTACGGCGGCATCCACGCCATGGCGGGCAACCCCACCGGGTGCATGGGGCTGGCCGACTACCTCGGCAAGGACTTCCTCTCGGCCGGCGGCCTGCCCGTCGTCAACGTGCCCGGCTGCCCGGTCCAGCCGGACAACTTCATGGAGACCCTGCTGTGGGTGCTGCACCAGGCCGCCGGCCTGGCCCCGGTCATCCCCCTGGACGAGCAGCTCCGCCCGACCTGGCTGTTCGGCAAGACCGTGCACGAGGGCTGCGACCGCGCCGCCTACTACGAGCAGGGCGACTTCGCCAAGGACTACAACTCCCCCAAGTGCCTGGTGAAGGTGGGCTGCTGGGGTCCCGTGGTCAACTGCAACGTCACCAAGCGCGGCTGGATGGACGGCGTCGGCGGCTGCCCCAACGTCGGCGGCGTCTGCATCGGCTGCACCATGCCGGGGTTCCCCGACAAGTTCATGCCCTTCATGGACGAGCCGCCCGGCGGCACGCTGTCCTCCGCGGCGATGAGCGTCTACGGGCCGTTCATCCGCACCCTGCGCTCGATCACCAACTCCGCCGTCAACCGCGAGCCCCGGTGGCGGCACAACAAGCCGGCGCTGACCAGCGGCTACCAGCCGCGCTGGGGC
This sequence comes from Streptomyces sp. NPDC044063, assembly GCF_056434285.1. Taxonomy (NCBI): domain Bacteria; kingdom Bacillati; phylum Actinomycetota; class Actinomycetes; order Kitasatosporales; family Streptomycetaceae; genus Streptomyces; species Streptomyces sp. NPDC044063. Next base: position 118,955 of record NZ_JBWKFM010000018.1, on the reverse strand, counting down.
AGCCGGGACTGAACCGGAGCTCCACCAAGCCCGCAAGTCCCCGAGCATCCACGAGAGGACACCGTCCGTGGCGACCGCCCAGAAACCCGACGCGGCAGGGCCCGGCCTCACCGAGGTCGCGTTCGACCCCATCACCCGGATCATCGGCAATCTGGGCATCTATACGAAGATCGACTTCCCGGCCCGGAAGGTCGTCGAGTGCCGCAGCACCTCGTCCATCTTCCGCGGCTACAGCGTCTTCATGAAGGGCAAGGACCCCCGGGACGCGCACTTCATCACCAGCCGCATCTGCGGCATCTGCGGCGACAACCACGCCACCTGCTCGGTCTACGCCCAGAACATGGCCTACGGGGTCAAGCCGCCGCCGCTCGCGGACTGGATCATCAACCTCGGCGAGGCCGCCGAGTTCATGTTCGACCACACCCTCTTCCAGGACAACCTGGTCTTCGTCGACTTCTGCGAACGCATGGTCAAGGAGACCAACCCCGGCGTCCTCGAACGCGCCGAGCGCACCCCCGCGCCCCGCGGGGACGTGCACGGCTACCGGACCATCGCGGACATCATGCGCGCCTTCAACCCCTTCGAGGGCGAGGTCTACAAGGAGGCGCTGCGCATGAGCCGCCTCACCCGCGAGATGTGCTGCCTGATGGAGGGGCGCCACGTCCACCCGTCGACGCTCTACCCCGGCGGCGTCGGCACGGTCGCCACCCCCCAGCTCTTCACCGACTACCTCGTCCGCCTCACCCGCTGCCTGGACTTCATCAAACGCGGGGTGGCGCTCAACGACGACGTCTTCGACTTCTTCTACGAGGCGCTGCCCGGCTACGAGGAGGTCGGCCGGCGGCGCACCCTGCTGGGCTGCTGGGGCTGCTTCCAGGACCCGGAGGTCGTGGACTACGACTACCGGTCCATGACCACCTGGGGGAACGCCATGTTCGTCACCCCCGGCATCATCGTCGACAACCAGCTGGTCACCACCGACCTCGTCGACATCAACCTCGGGCTGCGCGTCCTGCTCGGCAGCTCGTACTACGAGGACTGGGCCGGCGAGGAGACGTACGTCGAGAAGGACCCGCTCGGCAACCCCGTCGACCAGCGCCACCCCTGGAACCAGACGACGCTGCCCAAGCCGCAGAAGCGCGACCTGGACGGCGGCAACTACAGCTGGGTGATGAGCCCGCGCTGGTACGACAAGCGCACCGGCGATCATCTGGCCCTCGACACCGGCGGCGGCCCCATCGCCCGCCTGTGGACCACCGCGCTGGCCGGCAAGGTGCACACACCGTACGTCCGCTCCACCGGCCACAGCGTCGTGATCGAGCTGCCGAAGACGCCCTCGACCGACGAGGTGCGCCTGGAGTGGAAGCCGCCGCCCTTCCCCAACACCATCGAGCGCGACCGGGCCCGGATGTACTTCGTGGCCTACGCGGCCGGCATGGCCCTGTACTTCGTCGACCGGGCGCTGGCGGAGGTACGGGCCGGACGCACCCAGGTGTTCGAGGACTTCGACGTGCCCAAGGAGGCCATCGGCGCCGGCTTCCACGAGGCCGTGCGCGGCGTCCTCTCCCACCACCTCGTCATCCGCGACCACAAGATCGCCAACTACCACCCGTACCCGCCCACCCCCTGGAACGCCAGCCCCCGCGACCAGTACGGGACCCCCGGCCCCTACGAGGACGCGGTCCAGGGCATGACGCTCTTCGAGGAGAACGGCCCGGACGACTTCAAGGGCATCGACATCATGCGCACCGTCCGCAGCTTCGACCCCTGTCTGCCCTGCGGCGTCCATATGTACCTCGGCGGCGGGCGGACGGTGCGGCAGAGCCACTCGCCCACCTTCGGCGCCCTCGCCTGACCGGAGAACGCGGAATGACCTGGAACGACCCCGAGGCGCGCGAGCACGTCGCCCGCGCCGAGACCCTGCTGTCGGCGCTGGCCGAGCTGCCCGACGCCACCGCCCGCGAGCGGGCCGCCGACGCCCTCCACGCCGTCGTCGGGCTCTACGGACAGTGCCTGGAACGCGTCCTGCGGCACACCGACGGCGCGGCGCGCGAGGCCCTCGTGGCCGACGAGCTCGTCGGCCACCTGCTGCTCGTCCACGACCTCCACCCCGAGCCCGCCGAGAGCCGGGTACGACGCGCCCTGAGCGCGGTGCCCGGGGCCGAACTGGTGGCGGTCGACGGGACGGTGGCCCGGGTCCGGCTGCCGGCCGGGAGCGGCGGCTGCTCCGCCGAACGGACCCGGCGGGACCTCCACACCGCGGTGACCTGGGCGGCTCCCGAGATCGAACGGGTGGAGACGGTGACGGAGCCCGCGCCCGGGCCGCTGATCCCCGTCGAGGCGCTCTTCCGCGCCGGGGCGCCCGCCGGCACGGCGAGCGGGACGTGACGACCGTGCCGGTCGCCGCCACCGGGCTGCGCGCCCTCGCCCGGCGCCCCGCGGCCCCGCCCCCGCCCGCTCCGGCGGCGGCCGCCGGGCGCTGCGACCTGTGCGCGGAGCCGCTCGCGGAGACCCACCGGCACCTGCTGGACCTCGCGGACGCATCGGAGCCGCTGTGCGCCTGCCGGGCCTGCGCGCTGCTCCTCGACCACCGGGAGGCGGGCGGCCGGCACTACCGCCTGCTGCCCGAGCGCCGGCTCCGCCTGGCCGGCCACACCGTCGACGACGTGCTGTGGGCGGCGCTGGGCGTGCCCGTGGCGCTGGCGTTCTTCGTCCGCGAGAGCCGGACCGGGCGGACCGTCGTGCGCTACCCGAGCCCGCTGGGGGCCGTGCGCGCCGATGTGGACCCCCAGGTCTGGGCGGAGATCACGGCCGGGCTGCCGGGCCCCGCGCGCCCCGCCGACGACGTCGAGGCCCTGCTCGTCAACCGTGCCCAGCCGCCCCACCAGCACTGGATCGTCCCGCTGGACGACTGCTATCGCCTGGTGGCCGTGCTCCGCGCACACTGGAAGGGCCTGACCGGGGGCCGGGACGCCTGGTCCCGGATCGCATCGTTCTTCGCGGAGCCGGCGCCGTCCGCGCCGGACCGCGACGGTCCGCAGGAGGCGACATGAGCGACACCCCGCACGACAAGGGCGGCGGCACCCCGCCGGAGACGGCGGGCATCACCGTCGGCAGACCCGACGTCCGCCCCGACAAGCCCGCGCACGTCCCCGGCGTCCGCCAGGGCAACAGCACCGGCCACTACCGGCGCAACCCCGGCGTCGAGGACGACGGACGGTCCTCCTCCCGCCGCTCGACCGGCATCCGCCCCAAGGCGGAGGACCCGATCCTGCCCGGCATGCCCGGCCTGTCCCCCGCGTGAGCGCGCCCGCACCGCGCGACGGCGCGGACATCGCCGACCTGTCCTTCGCCGTCACCGGCGTCCGGCCCCTCGACCACGCGGCCGTACCGACCCTGGCGTTCCGGCTCGCCGTCACCCGCGGTGGCGGCGGGCCGGTCCGCTCGGTCAGCCTCACCACCGACGTCCGCATCGCCGCGGCGCGCCGCCGCTACACCGGGGCCGAACGGCTCGCCCTGGCCCGGCTGTTCGGCCAGCCCGAGCAGTGGGCCACCGGGCTGCGCCCGCTGACCTGGGCCCGGCTCACCACGGTCGTCCCGCCCTTCGACGACACCACGACCCTCGACCTGCCGGTGCCCTGCACCCGCGAGTGCGAACTGGCCGTCACCTCCTACTTCGACGCCGTCCGCGACGGCGAGGTGCCGCTGGACTTCCTCTTCAGCGGCACCGTCTTCCACACCGGCCCCGGCGGGGCCCTGCGCACCTCGCAGATCTCGTGGGCCCGGGAGACCTCCTACCCGCTGCCCGCCGCGCAGTGGCACGCCCTCACGGCCCGCTACTACGGCGGCCTGCGCTGGCTCCGGGTCTCCGAGGACACCCGGGCCCGGCTCGGCGACTACCGCGCGCGGCACGCCCTGCCGGGCTGGGACGAGACGCTGCGCGCCCTCCTGGAAGGAGCGTCACGGTGAGCGCCGTGGACGAGGCCGTCGACCGGATCGCCCGCACCTGCCTCTACGAGGGCTATCTGCTGTGGCCGTACCGCCGCTCGGCGCTGAAGAACACCCGGCGGTGGACGTTCGGCGCCGTCTACCCCCGCGAGCGGGCCGGGGAGGCCGGGGAGCGGGACGGGGTGCGCACCGAGGTGCTGCTGGAGGCGGGCCCCGCCGCGCCGCTGACCGTGCGCGTACGCTTCCTGCATGTCGTCGAGCGCCAGGTGCACCGGGTCCTGCCGGACGGCGGCCGCGAACCGGCCGACTCCCTCACCGTCGCCGGCACCCGCCACCTGACCTGGCACGAGGCCACCGAGCACGAGTGGCTCCTGCCGCCGTGGCACCCCGCCGACGGCCCGCGCGCGACCACCCTCAGCGCCCCCGGCGGTACCGACGAGGAAGCCCTCCGCGACACCGCGGGACGCACCGCCGGGGTCCTGGTCCGCACCCGGCGCCCGCTGACCGCGGACGTCGCGCTGCGCGCCGTCCCCGCGGCCGACGGCGTGCTCCGGGTCTCCGTCACCGTGCGCAACACCACCACCCGCTGCCCCGCGCCCCGAGGCGGCCCGCGCACCGCCCGCGACGAGCTGGCGCCGTACGCCCTCGCCTCCACCCATGTGGTGCTCGGCTGCGACGGGCCCGGGGCGTTCGTCTCGCTCGCCGACCCGCCCGCGGGGCTGCGGGAGGCGGCCCGCTCCTGCCGCAACGACGGTGTCTGGCCCGCCCTGGTGGCCGGTCACGGCGGCCCGGACGACGGGGACCGGCACCGGTCGCGCACCGTGCTGTCCTCGCCGGTCACCCTGGAGGACTTCCCGGCGGTCGCCCCGGAGAGCCCCGGCGACCTCTTCGACGGAGGCGAGATCGACCAGTTGCTGATCCTCAACGTCCTCGCGCTCACCGCCGAGGAACGCGAGGAGGCGCGCGCGAGCGACCCGCGGGCGCGCGAGATCCTCGACCGCTGCGCCTCCCTGTCCGCCGACGACCTCATGGCGCTGCACGGCACGATCCGCGGCTTCTCCCCCGCCGCCCGGACGCCCGGGGAGGGACGATGACGCCGGCGCGGACCGTCCCGGTGGACGGGGCGATCGTCGGCCGCGGCAGCAGGGTCCGGCTGCGGCCCGGCCCGCGCGCCGACGTCCTCGACCTGGCGCTCGCCGGGCGGATCGCCGAAGTGGAGGCGGTGGAGGAGGACATGGAGGGCCGGACCCACCTCGTCGTCACGCTCCACGGCGACGCCGGCCGGGACTTCGCCACCGGGCTCGGCCACCGTTTCTTCTTCGCGCCCGAGGAGGTCGAGCCCCTGGGGCCCGCCGAGGCCTCCGGCGCGCCGGCCGCCACCGGCCACCGCGTGCTGGTGGCGGGCATCGGCAACGTCTTCCTCGCCGACGACGCCTTCGGCCCCGAGGTCGTCGGCACCCTGCGCGGCCGCCCCCTGCCGCCCGGCGCCCACCTGGCCGACTTCGGCATCCGCGGCATGGACCTGGCCTACCGGCTGCTGGACGGCTACGACGCCGCGGTGCTCGTCGACGCGGCGCCGCGCGCCCCCGAGCCCGGCACCCTCCACGTCATCGACGTGGCCGACGAGGACTGGGCCGGGCCCGCGGCCGCCGCGCCGGAGGCCCACGGCATGGACCCGGTGAAGGTACTCGCGCTGGCCCGGGAGCTCGCCCGCGAGGAGGGCGTGCCGCTGCCGCGCGTCGTGGTGCTCGGCTGCGAGCCGCTGGTGCGCCCGCGCGGCGACGAGGCCGACGTCACGTACGGTCTGAGCGAGCCCGTACGGGCGGCGGTCGGGCGGGCCGTGCCACTGCTGCTGTCCCTGACCGGCGATCTGCTGGACGACCCGCGACGCTCACTGGAGCCGCCCGCCGCGGCCCCCGCGTCGCCCGCCGCGCGGGGGAGGTGACCGACATGAGAAACGGGATCTTCATCCCCGCGGTCGTGGTCCGCATCGCCGTAGGCGTCATCGCCGCGGCGGCCGTCGCCGCGCTCGCCTGCAACGCGTCCGACGCGGTGCGCTACGTCAAGTTGGAGACCATGTAGGCGCGTAAGGCGTGCCGGAGGTCATGAGCACGGAAGGGCCATCGGATGTCCGCACCACCACCGGAGCACCACCCGGACGGCCATCTCCCCGGCGGGGCGCTGGGCGACGCCGCCGAGCGGCTGTCCGAGGACGTGCGGCGCCTGGTCCGCGAGGAACTCCTGCGGGCCCGCCCCGAGGCGGCCGCCGCGCTGCGCCGGGCGGGCCTGGGCACCGGGGCGTTCGTCGCGGCGGGCGCCTGCGGGGTGCTCGCCCTCTTCTCGGCGCACGAGACGGTCCTGCGCACGCTGGAGCGGTCGATGCCGCCGCGGTGCGCGGCGGGCCTGCTCACCGCCGCGTACGGCACGGGCGCGGCAGCGCTGGCGTGGTACGGCTACGGACGGCTGCGTGCCTCCTGCGACGCCTCGCGGCACGCCCTGGAGGATCTCGGGGACGGCACGACGGACGAGGAATGAGCGGGGAATCGCGGGGCAGGCGCACCTGTGGAGGTGAACATCGTATGGTTCCCCTGATTCTCGTCCTGCTGCTCGCCCTGCTCCTCTTCGGAGCGGGATTCGCCGTCAAGCTCCTGTGGTGGGTCGCCGTGGCCGTCCTCGTGATCTGGCTGCTCGGCTTCCTCCTGCGGTCGGCCGACGGCGCCGGGTCCCGGAGCCGCTGGTACCGGTGGTGAGGTGGCCCGCCGCGAGTCGCACGATCCGAAGGGCCGCCGGGCCGAGTGCCCGGCGGCCCTCTCAGTTCCGGCCGCCGGCCTCCGCCGCGGCGGCCTCGGCCGCCCGGCGGGCCGCGCGCCAGGCGCGTTCGGCCGCGCGGAGGCGGTCCCGGACCTCCCGGACGCGTTCCTGGGCGGCCCGCCGGTCCTCCTCGGCCGCGTCGAGCTCGGCGGTCAGGTCGTCGGCCCGCCGCCGGGCCTCGCGCTCGGCACGGGCCGCGCGATCGGCCTCCTCCCGCGCGCGGGCCGCCCGTTCCGCCTCCTCCCGCGCGCGGGACTCCTCGGCGCTCCGGTCGGCGGCCTCGCGCTTCCGGCGGCGGGCGCGCTCGGCCGCCAGGTCGGTGACGCGGGCGCCCGCCCCCGGCCCGTGGGGCCCCTGCGCGGGAGCCGGTGAGGGCGGCGCCGCGAGGAGCTCCGCCGCCCCGGGGGCGATGCCGGGGAAGCCCGTCACCGGGGCCGGGGGCCGGGCCAGCCGGCCCGCCGCCCACTCGCGTGCCACGTCCGGGTCCGCCAGGACGGTGTGGAGGATGCCCTCGACCTCGCGGCCCACCTCCTCGCCCACCGGGTGTCCGGCCGCCTCCGCGAGCGCGCGGGCCCGCCCGGACAGCGAGGCGACCAGGGTGCGCTGCCGGCGGCCCAGTTCGCGCAGGCTCGCCCCGTCGAGATCACGGTGGGCGGCGCGCAGCCCCTCGCCGAGGGCCGCCAGTGCCTCCGCCTCGCCGGGCCGTTCACGGACGAGCAGGTTGCTCGCCCAGGCCGCCAGGGTGGGGCGGCGCAGCGCCTTCAGCCGCCGGGCCAGCTCCGGGTCGCCGCCCCGGCGGGCCTCGGCCGCGCGCCGGTCCCGTACGGCGGTGAACTCATCCGGCCGGAGTCGGTAGAGCTCATCGGTCACACTCTCCAGATCCATGGCGTCGTCCGTCGTCCGTCCCCCGGCAGGGGTACGGCGGCGACCCGGAGCCGGGTCGCCGCCGTGCCGTGCTCGCGTGTCTAGCGGTGACGCTTGTTCTTGACGGTCCGCCGGAGATTCTCCACCGATTCGTGGAGATGCCCCTTGGTCCGCTCGACGCGGCCCTCGGTGTGCGTCCGCTTGTCCCCGGTGGCCCGGCCGGCCGTCTCCTTGAGGCGGCCCTTGACCTGCTCGGCCTTCGCCTTGGCCATGTTCTTGGCGCTCTTGGCGTCCTTGGCGCTCATTGCCCGGTACTGCCTTCCGACGTCGTGTGCGGTGTAGTCGTGATGCCGTCGCCGGGTGACCGTGCGTCGTCACCCGGCCGTGTCCCGGTGCGTACCCCCTCTCTCCAGTCTCCCGCCGCGGCCGGGCCGGCGCACGTCGCCGGCCGCGGCCCTCTTCCGGGCCGGCGGTCAGTTGAGCAGGCCCGGGCGGTACGGGAAGCGGTGCCGGGCGAGGGCGGTGGCCAGGGCGTCGGCGACGTCGCCCGCGGAGGCGGTGCCGTTGCCGGTCAGCACACCGTGGCCGGGCGCGTCCTCGCCCATGACGAGCTCCTCGGGCACCCTCGCCTCGGACAGCAGCCGGGTGCCCTCGCCGAGGGCGGCCAGCGGCTTGCCGTGCCGGTAGGCCTCCTCGACGAACCGTACGGCGGCCGGGTCGGCGGCCAGCGTGGACACCGCGTCCCCGCCGCCGGGGACCACCACGGCGTCGTACAGCACGGAGGACATGGTCGGCAGGGCCCGGTCCACCTCCAGGGTGCCGCCGCCGGCGTCCCGGACGGTGCCGTCCTTGGCGGCCAGCACCTCGGCGACCGCGCCGTCGGCGGCCAGCCGCTCCCGTACGGCCGTCACCTGCCCGGCGTCCGTGCCGTCGGCCGCGAGGACCGCGACCTTGCGGGTGCTGATGCCGGAACCGGCCAGGTTCTCCTGGCTGAGGGCCGGCGAGGAGGCCGTGGGGAGGCCGGCGACGGGCTGGGGGGCCGGCAGGCCGATGCCGTCGGCGACCCGCTCGGCGAGCTCGCCGCTGACGTGGGCCAGGTTGCCCGTCATGCGCTCGCGCACCTCGTGGGAGCCGACCTTGCCGAGCTCGAACCGGAACGCCTCGACGATGTGCCGCCGCTCCCACTCCGCCATGCTGTTCCAGAACAGCGTGGCCTGGCTGTAGTGGTCCTGGAAGCTCTCGCTGCGCGTCCGGATCTTCTCCCCGTCGACGCGCTGCGCGTAGTGCCGGAAGACGCCCGCGCCGCCGCCGGCGCCCGCGTGGGCGGGACAGCCGCCGCCCAGCGAGTTGGGGAAGTAGCTGGTGCCGGGGTGGATGATCTGCTGCCCGTAGCCGTCGCGGTGGTTGTGGTGGACGTCGGCGACAGGCCGGTTGACGGGCAGCTGGCTGAAGTTGGGGCCGCCCAGGCGGATCAGCTGGGTGTCGAGGTAGGAGAAGTTACGGCCCTGGAGCAGCGGGTCGTTGGTGAAGTCGATGCCGGGCACGACGTTGGCCGTATGGAAGGCGACCTGCTCGGTCTCGGCGAAGAAATTCTGCGGGTTGCGGTCGAGCACCAGGCGGCCGACCGGCCGCACCGGCACCAGCTCCTCGGGAATGATCTTCGTGGCGTCGAGCAGGTCGAAGTCGAAGGAGAACTCGTCCTCCTCCGGCACCAGCTGCACCCCGAGCTCCCATTCCGGGTAGTCGCCGGCCTCGATCGCCTCCCACAGGTCGCGCCGGTGGAAGTCGGGGTCCTTGCCGGCCGTGATCTGCGCCTCGTCCCAGACCAGGGAGTGCACGCCCAGCTTCGGCTTCCAGTGGAACTTCACGAAGGTGCCGCGCCCCTCGGCGGTGACGAAGCGGAACGTGTGCACCCCGAAGCCCTGCATCATCCGGAAGCTGCGCGGGATGGCCCGGTCGGACATCGCCCACATGAGCATGTGGGTGGTCTCCGGTTGCAGGGAGGCGAAGTCCCAGAACGTGTCGTGCGCGGTGCCGCCGGTGGGCATCTCGTGCTGCGGCTCCATCTTCACCGCGTGCACGAAGTCGGGGAACTTGATGGCGTCCTGGATGAAGAACACCGGGATGTTGTTGCCGACGAGGTCGTAGTTCCCCTCGCGGGTGTAGAACTTGGTGGCGAACCCGCGCACGTCGCGCACCGTGTCGGCCGAGCCGCGCGGCCCCTGGACGGTGGAGAACCGCACGAACACGGGCGTCCGGCGGCCGGCCTCGGCGAGGAAGTCGGCGCAGGTGTACTCGCGCAGCGAGGCGTACGGCTCGAAGTAGCCGTACGCGCCCGCGCCGCGGGCGTGGACGACGCGTTCCGGGATGCGCTCGTGGTCGAAGTGGGTGATCTTCTCGCGGTTGTGGAAGTCCTCCAGCAGCGTCGGCCCGCGCGTTCCGGCCCGCAGCGCGTTGTCCGTGTCGTCGACGCGTACGCCCTGGTCCGTGGTGAGGGCGTCGGACGCCGGGGCGGCCCGGAACTGTTCCAGCTGCTCGTCCTTGGCGTCCTGCGGTGCTGACTCGTGGTGGGCGGACACGCGCGCACTTCCTTCCGCGTGGGGTCGTCGGCGTCGTCGTCGGGGGGGGCGAACGGTGATCTCCGCGGGGAGGGCGGGAACCGGCGCACCGGCACCGCTCGCCCCCTCAGGCTCACCCGGGTTCCCGGGGCGGGCAAGCCGAAACCGCCGACCGGGGCCCCGGCGGGGAACGGCGGGGGTGTGCGGAGCCGATGACGGGGCAGCAGCACCGTGTGCTCCGGACCGGGAGCGCGCCGCGGTACGGGCGATCCCCTCCCCGCGACCCCGCGGCCCGTACGGCCCCGACCGGCGGCCGCGCGCGGCGCCCCCGGCCCGGGAGAACCCCATCCCCCGGAGGAGGCGTGTCACCGCCATGCGTACGTCCCGTCACCCTCATGACGACGCCCCCGACACCGCGGCCGCGTTCCGCCGCATCGCCTGCCTGCCCAAGGGCCCTGAGCGCGACGAGCTGCGCCGCCAGGTCGTCGTGGCCTGGCTACCGATGGCCGAGCGGCTGGCCGGGCGGTTCCGCGACCGCGGCGAGTCGGCCGAGGACCTCCACCAGGTCGCGGCGCTCGGGCTGGTCAAGGCCGTGCACCGCTACGACCCCGACCGCGGGACCGCGTTCGCCGGTTTCGCCGTGCCCACCGTCGTCGGCGAGATCAAGCGCCACTTCCGCGACCACGCCTGGAGCGTCCATGTGCCCCGCCGGGTGCAGGAGCTCCGCAACCGCGTCCGCCGCGCCCGCGACGAGCTCGGCCGGACGGCCGGCGCCGGCGGTCCCGCGGCCGTCGGGATCGCCGAGATCGCCGAGCACACGGGGCTGACCGAGGACGAGGTACGGACCGGGCTGGAGGCCCTCGACAGCTATACCGCCCTGTCGCTCGAGGCGGAGTCCCACCGCGGCGCCGGACGGCCCCTGGCCGACTCCCTGGGCGGCCCGGACGCGCGGCTCGACACCGTGGTGGACCGGGTGGCCGCCGGCCCCCTGCTGCGGGACCTCCCCCGGCGCGAACGGGAGATCCTCTACCTGCGGTTCTTCGGCGACCTGACGCAACGGCAGATAGCCGAGGTCATGGGCATCTCCCAGATGCACGTCTCCCGCCTCATCAACCGCTGCTGCGCCCGGCTGCGCGACGAGATCACGGCGGAGGCGTGAGGTGAGGCCCGGCGTGCTCCGCCCGAACGCGGGTACCCGGTCCCCATGCGCACCGTGCTGAGCTCCTGGGACCGGTCCCTGTTCCATCTGGTCGCCACGCGGCACTGGCCGGGTGGCGACCGTGTGCTGCCGCGGCTCTCACGCGGCGCCGACCACGGGATGCTGTGGTTCGGCGTGGCCGCGGGGGCGGCGCTGCTGGGCGGGCGGCCCGCGCGGCGGGCCGCGCTGCGCGGGGTGGCGTCGCTGGCGCTCGCCTCCGCCACGGTGAACACCCTGGGCAAGCGGTCGGTGCGGCGCGGCCGCCCGGTGCTGGACGCGGTCCCGGTGATCCGGCGGCTGACCCACCAGCCGTTCACGACCTCCTTCCCGTCCGGGCACTCCGCCTCGGCGGCGGCTTTCGCCACCGGAGTGGCGCTGGAGAACCCGGCGTGGGGCCTGGCGCTGGCCCCCCTCGCCGTGTCCGTGTGCTTCTCCCGGGTCTACACCGGGGTGCACTACCCGGCCGACGTCGTGGCGGGCGCCCTGCTGGGCGCGGGCGCCGCCTACGCGGTGCGCGGGCTCGTGCCCACCCGGGCGCAGCTCGCTCCCCCGGCCCGGCCGAGCGCCGACGCCCCGGTACTGCCCGGCGGGCGGGGCCTGGTCGTCGTGGCGAACCCCGGCTCCGGGCAACGGCTGCCGGGCGCCGCGGACCCGGAGCCGGAGATCCGCGCGGCGCTGCCGGAGAGCGAGTGCGTCGTCTGCCGGGCCGATGATCCGCTGCCCGAGGTGCTGGAGTCGGCCGCGAAGCGCGCGGCCGGGCTCGGCGGGGCGCTGGGGGTGTACGGCGGGGACGGCACCGTCAACGCCGCCGCCGCGGCCGCGGTCCGGCACGGGGTGCCGCTGGCGGTCCTGCCCGGCGGCACCCACAACCATTTCGCGCACGACCTGGGCATCGAGTCCCTCGCCGACGCCGCCCGCGCGGTCGAGGCCGGGGAGGCGGTGGCGGTGGACGTGGGCCGCTTCGGCGGGGAGCTGTTCCTCAACACCTTCAGCATCGGCGTCTATCCCGAGCTGGTGCGGGTGCGGGAGCGCTGGGCCCCCCGGACCGGGGCGTGGCCGGCCGGGCTCGTGGCCGCCGTGCGCGTGCTGCGCACGGGGCGCCCGGTGCGGCTGACGGTCGGCGGCCGGGCGCGGCGGCTGTGGACGCTGTTCGTCGGCAACTGCTCCTACCGGGGCCCGGGGGCGGCCCCCGTGCGCCGGCACGACCTGGCGGACGGGGTGCTGGACGCGCGGATGCTGCTGGGCGGCCGGCTCGCCCGGACCCGGCTGCTGGCGGCGGCGCTGCCGGCCTCGCCCCGGCACTCCCCGGTGCTCAGGTCGGCCCGGGTGCGGCGGCTGACCGTCGAGGACATCCCGCCCGGCACCCATCTGGCGTACGACGGCGAGGTGGCGCCCGCTCCCCGGTCGCTGGTGCTGGAGAAGGAGAACGAGGCGCTGGTCGTCTATCGGGTGCCGGTGTGACGGGTGTGACGGCCGCGTGGCGGGGTGGTGTCAGTCCGCCACGGTGGCGGGCGCTTCGAGGCAGAACTGCAGCAGGCCCGCGCAGACGTCCTTGATGATCAGCTTCATCTCGGCCCACGGGGGCTGGAACTCGGTGCCCCACTCGACTGTGTAGGCGAGGATCCGCCCCTTGCCGGGGTCGGTGAGGTGCCGCGAGTAGGCGTAGTCGTCGCTGGTGCCGGCGGTGGGGTAGAGGTCGAAGGCCGGCTTGGCGGTGTACGTCCTGCCGCGGACGGCCTTGAGGGCCGTGGTGAAGTGCCGGGCGAGGGCGGCCGCGTTGTCGAGGTCGTCCTTGCGGACGAACTCGCGGTAGGCCGTGTCGCCCTCGATGCCGCGCTTGCCGTCGAAGTCGTGGTTGCGGAAGTTCATGTCCTCGTCGTCCGACTGGTTCTCGTCGTCGCCCCAGACATGCAGCATGGCCTGGGAGTAGCTGTGGACGTCGACGTACCAGCGGGTGCGCGGGTGTTCGTCGAACAGCCAGCGCACATTGCGGGTCTCGGGCTCGGAGAAGGGCTGGGGGCCCTGGTAGACCTGCGGGTCGCAGGGGTTGGCCGACACCCGGACGTCGGAGAGGGGCGAGAAGGCCGTGGCGAAGTCGAAGAGGAAGTCGAAGTTGCGGTTGATGTCGACGCCCACGCAGTCGCCGCCGCCGGTGGAGTGGGCGTGGTCGCGGTTCTTGCGCCACATGGGGTCCACGGTCTGGCTGTAGCGCCGGCCGTCCGGGTTGACCAGCGGGAAGACGACGATGTCGAGTCCTTCCAGCACCGTCGCCACCTGGGCCGCGGTGAAGGTCTTTCCGCCGTAGACCAGGCCGCCGCCGGTGTCGTACGCCTCCAGCAGGTCGGCGGCGAGGAAGACGAGGATCTCGCAGCTGCCCCATTCACGGGCGTGGACGCCGCCGGTGAGGACGACGCAGTCGCGGTCCCCGGTGTCCGGTCCGGCGCGCAGGCGCAGCGCGTGGCAGGCGGTGCCCTCCACGGACGGTTCCGGCAGGTCGATCAGCGCGCAGTGCGCGGGGTAGGTGTCCGCCAGCCGCAGCACGGCGGAGTCCGTCTCGGTGGTGTTGAGGTACGGCATCTCAGCCCTCCCGGCTGCGGTCCTTCACCTTCTGGCCGAGGCCGTGCGGGACCGCGCCGGGGTCGGCGTAGCGGTCGCCGGTACCGACCTCCTCCTGACGGGCCCGGCCGGCGGCGGTGGCGTCGCCGAGCACATGCACGGCGATGTCCCCGCCCTCCAGGGCCAGGGCCTTCTCCTCGGTGAGGTACGCGTCGATGCTGGTGCCTCCGCCGGGGCCGGGCGCGGGCCCGGGACCTCCGCCGATGTCCAGCCGCTCGTCGCGCAGCAGGGCGCGCAGGGCCCGGCTGTCCGGTGCGGTGACGCGTACGTGAAGGATTCTGTCCTCGCCGGCCATGGCGGCCTCCCCAGGCCCCCCTCGGCTCCTTTCCTCCATCGTGCGCGGTCCCGGCGGCTCCTGTCGAACGCTGCGGCGCCTGCCCCGGCGGGCCCGCGGCTCAGCCGATGTCGCGGCGGCGGAGGGCGGCGAGCCCGGCGGTGGTGAGCAGGGCCGTGAGGGCCGCCATCCACACGAAGGGGGTCGCGGAGAGCGCGGCTCCGGGGAGCTTGGGCAGGTGTCCGAAGGGCGAGAGGTCCATGACGGCCGCGGGCAGCTCGAGGGCGGGGCCGATCCAGCCGATCGCCAGGCAGCCACCGGCCGCCGCCCAGGACACCGCGGTGGACGCGGCGGGGAGGGCGCCGACGGCCAGGACGGCCACGGCGGTCAGCGTCCAGACGGCCGGTATCTGAGCCAGCGCGGCGCCGAGGACGCGCGGCAGTTGCCCGGGGACATCGCCGGCGGCGAGACCGTGGCCGAGGCCCATGCCGAGGCCGCCCACGCCCAGGACGGCGGCCGTGCCCAGGAAGGCGAGGAGCAGATGGCCGGATGCCCAGCGCAGCCTGCCGACGGCCCCGGCCAGCACGGGCTCGGCGCGCCCGGCGGTCTCCTCCGAGCGCAGCCGCAGCACCGCGCTCACGGCGCACAGAGCGGCGACCATGCCGAGCATGCCGGTCATCGCGCCGAGGAAGGCGTCGGTGATGCCGTGGTGGCCGCCCATGCGCTCGATGATCCGGCGGGTGCCGTCGTTGCCGCCGACCAGATCGCCCGCGCCGTCGGCGACGGCGCCGAAGACGGCCCCGGCCACCGCGAAGCCGGCCGCCCAGCCCGCCAGCGCGCCCCGCTGGAGCCGCCAGGCGAGGCCGTGGGCGCCGCCGAGGGACGGGGGGCCGCCGGCGGCCCCCGGCCGGGCGGCCAGGAAGCCGGCGCCGAGGTCGCGGCGCCCGGCCAGGACGTACGCGGCGGCGGCCGTCAGCAGCGCGGCGGCGTACGACGGGAGCAGCGCCCACCAGCGCTCGCCGGCGAAGGCCCGGACCTGCTCGGCCCACCCGAGGGGGGAGAGCCGCACGAGGGGCGAGCCGGCGCCGGGGGCGGCGGCGTCGCCGGCCGCCCGGAGCAGGAAGGCGAGGCCCACCGCGGCGCCGGCGACGCCCCGGGCCGCGCGGGCGCTCTCGGTGAGCTGGGTGGCGACGGCCGCCACGCCCGCGAAGCACAGCCCCGTGCCGCCGACGGCCAGGCCGAAGGCCGCCGCGCCGCCGGCGGGCAGCCCGGCGCGGACCAGGCCGGCCGTCACGAGGAGGGCGGTCAGGCCGTTGGCCAGGAGGGCCGTGAGGAGCGCGGCGGTGAGGGGCGCCCCGCGGCCCACCACGGCGGAGGACAGCAGCTCCTGACGGCCGGTCTCCTCCTCCTCGCGCGTGTGGCGGACCACGACGACCAGGCTCATGACGGCCGCCAGGGCGCCGCCGAAGACCGCCATGCGCCAGGCGACCAGGCCGCCGGGCGAGTCGGCGAACACCGGCCCGTACAGGGCGCGGAGGGAGCCGTTGGCGTTCGCCGAGCGGGCCACGTCGGCGCGCTCGGCGGCCGTGGCGTAGAGCGAGTCGAAGGCACCCGCGACGCTGACGACCGCGAGGGTGAGGGCGAGGATCCACCGCGGCAGCAGGAGGCGGTCACGGCGCAGGGCGAGCCGCAGCAGGGCGCCGGTGCCGGCGAGGGGGCGCGCCCCGCGCGGGCGGCGGTGGGCCGGGGGCGCGGCGGCACGGGCGGTGGCCGGGGTGCTGGTCATGACGCCGTCTCCCGTGTGCCGGCCGCGGCCGCGCGGGACGGGGTGGCGGTGCCGCGGAGGTCGTCCCGGTAGTGGCGGAGGAAAAGCTCCTCCAGGGTGGGCGGGGTGCTGGTGAGGCCGCGGACCCCGTGGTCGGCGAGCCCGCGCAGCACGGCGCCGAGCCGGTCGGTGTCGACCTGGAACCTGACCTGGTGGATCCCGTCGCCGTGCACGGCGCGGACGGCGAGGTCGTGGACGCCGGGCAGCCGCGCGAACCCGTCGGGGGGCCCGGACAGTTCGGCGACGACCGAGGTGCGGGTCAGATGACGCAGCTCGGCCAGGGTGCCGCTCTCGACCGTGACGCCCTTGCGGATGATGCTGACCCGGTCGCAGAGGGCCTCCACCTCGCTGAGGACATGGCTGGAGAGCAGGACCGTACGGCCGCGGTCGCGGGCCTCGGCCACGCACTGCCGGAAGACCTCCTCCATCAGCGGGTCGAGGCCGGAGGTCGGCTCGTCGAGGACGAACAGCTCGGCGTCGGAGGCGAACGCGGCCACCAGGGCGACCTTCTGGCGGTTGCCCTTGGAGTACGCGCGCCCCTTCTTCGTCGGGTCGAGCTCGAAGCGCTCCAGCAGGGCGGCGCGCCGGGCCGGGTCCGGGCGACCGCGCAGGCGCGTGAGGAGGTCGATGGCCTCGCCGCCGGAGAGATTGCGCCAGAGGGTCACGTCGCCGGGCACGTAGGCCATGCGGCGGTGGAGCTCCACGGCGTCGTGCCAGGGGTCCCCGCCGAGCACCCGGGCGGCTCCGCGGTCCGCGCGCAGCAGGCCGAGGAGGATCCGGATGGTGGTGGACTTCCCGGCGCCGTTCGGGCCGAGGAAGCCGTGGACCTCGCCCGCCTCCACGGCGAGATCGAGGTCGTCCAGCGCGCGGGTGCGGCCGAAGGACTTGCCCAGGCCGGCCACCGAGATCGCCTTCGTCATGCTTTTCACGCTACGCTTCTTTCAGAAATTTGTGAAGGCTCGAAAGCGTGTAAATTTGATCCGATCGGGGCGAGCGAGGGAGACGACGGGGCGATGGGCGACAGAGGCACCAGGGCGGCGGGCACGGGAAGCCCGGCGGGCACGGGGAGCACGGCGGACCGGGCCCGCGATCCGGAGGAGATCTCCCGCTTCGTCGAGCGGTTCGCGGCCGAGCTGACGGACGCGGGCATGCAGCGCATGGCGGCGCGCGTCTTCGCCGCGCTCCTGGCCTCCGACTCCGGCGCGATGACGTCGGCGGAGCTCGCGCTGAGCCTGCGGATCAGCCCGGCGGCCGTCTCGGGCGCCGTGCGCTACCTCGGCCAGGTCGACATGGTGGGCCGCGAGCGCGAGCCGGGCTCCCGGCGCGACCGCTACCGCCTCTACGAGAACGTCTGGTTCGAGGCCTTCACCCGCCGGGACCAGCTGATGACCCGCTGGGAGGGCGTCCTGCGCGACGGCGCGCGCACCCTCGGCCCCACGACCCCGGCCGGGGCGCGGCTGGCGGAGACCGCCGAGTTCCTGGAGTTCATCCAAAAGGAGTTCCAGCAGATCCTCGTCCGCTGGCGCGACCACAAGGCCGCCCTCGGCGAGGGCGGCCCCGGGACGCGGTGACGGGACGCGGTGACGGGACGCGAGTGACGGGACGCGAGTGACGGGCTCCGCTCAGCCGATCCCGCCGGCCGGCCCCGTGGAATCCCCGGCGTCGCCGGCGTCCCCCGAGTCGTCGGTCTCCGCCGTCAAGTGGTCCTCCACGCTCACCACGCCGTCCACGCTCCGGCACAGCTGGACGAGCACCGGCAGCAGGCTGGCGCGCCGCACCGAGCCGCTCAGCCGCACCTGACCCTGGTTCACCTCCACGCCCACGGCCGACGGCCGCTCCCGGAGGGTGCGCACGAGCACGTCCTCGAGGATCTCCTCGCGGATGGCGCGGTCGGTGCGCAGGAAGACCCGCAGCAGGTCACCGCGGCTGACGAGGCCCACCAGCCGCCCGTCCTCGTCCACCACCGGGAGCCGCTTGACGCGGTGTTCCTCCATGGTCCGGGCGGCCTCCACCACGCTCCACTCCGGCCGGGCGCAGACGGCCGGACTGGTCATCAGCCCCTCGGCCGTGGTGGCCTCGCGCTTGGCGCGGGCCACCGGATCGGCGGAGTCCGGCTGCTGCGAGGCCTTCGCCAGCAGATCCGCCTCGGAGACCACGCCCACCGGGCGGTCCTCGGCGTCCACCACCGGGACCGCCGTGATGTCGTGCTCGTGGAGCACGTGGACGAGCTCCGTGAACTGGGTGCCCCGCTGGACCCTGACGACCTCCCGGGTCATCAGGTCCCCGACGCTTCTGTGCTGCAACATGTACCGGTCCCTCGGCGAACGGCGATGACGTCCCGTCAAATCTAGAACGCCGCGCGGGTCTCCCCGCACAGCCCGCCCCGGCTCGCGTACGCCCCGCGGACGACCCGCCCCACGGACGACCGCATGGCCGGTCCCACTGTGGCGATCATGTGTCATACGTCGCTCACCCCTGCCGCGACCTGCACTCTTTCCGTTACTGTCGCGTTCGACCGGTTCACTCAGCGCCACCTTCGACGGTGGCCACGCCCCGAAAGGACGTCATGCGCGCGCATCTTCGCCGCCGGGCGATAACGGCACTCGTCACCACCGCCGTCGCCACCCCCGTGCTCGTCGCCGCCACGGCCGCCCCCGCCGGCGCCCTGGCCACATCCCCGGGCGACCGGCACAGACAGGCCGAACGCCTGTCCCAGAAGCTGGTCAAGGCCTCCTCCGGGAAGAGCGCCTACCGTCATCTGCGGGCCTTCCAGGACATCGCCGACGCCAACGGGGGCAACCGCGCCGCCGGCACCCCCGGCCACAAGGCGTCCACCGAATACGTCTACCGCCTCCTGAAGAAGGCCGGATACGACGTCTCGTACCAGGACTTCGACTTCTTCGAGTCCAAGACGCTGCGCGAGAAGCTCACCGTGGTCTCCCCCGAGCCCCGTGACATCAAGGTCGCCGCCTACGAGTTCAGCAAGTCCACGCCCGCCGGCGGCCTCAAGGCCCAGCTCGCCGCCGCCCGCGTCGACGACACCCCCGGCTGCGGCCTGGACGACTACGCCTCCGGCGACTTCAAGGGCAAGATCGCGCTCGTCAAGCGCGGCAACTGCACCTTCCAGCAGAAGGAGGAGGTCGCCGCCAAGGCGGGCGCCGCCGGTCTGATCCTCTACAACCACTCCGGCAGCGAGCCGGTCCACGGCGGCGTCGAGGACCCGGCCAACGCCCACATCCCGGCGGGCGGCATCTCCCTGGCCGACGGTCAGGCCCTGGCCGCCGCGCTCGCCAAGGGCGATGTGACCGTCAACCTCGACGTGGCCACCGACGCCCTCAAGCGCACGACCCGCAACGTGATCGCCGAGACCCGGTGGGGCAGCGCCGACCACGTCGTGACGCTCGGCAGCCACCTCGACTCGGTGCCCGAGGGCCCCGGCATCAACGACAACGGCTCCGGCTCGGCCGGCCTGATCGAGGTCGCGCTCAAGCTCGCCCAGGAGACCCGCGGCTCCGGTCACCGACCCGCCAACAAGGTGCGGTTCGCCTGGTGGTCGGCCGAGGAGCTGGGCCTGCTCGGCTCCAAGGCCTACGTCGCCCAGCTGAGCGAGAAGCAGCGCAAGCAGATCGCGCTGTACCTCAACTTCGACATGATCGCCTCGCCCAACCCGGTCGAGTTCGTCTACGACGGCGACGACTCCGACCACACCGGCTCGGGCCCCGGCCCGAAGGGCTCCGCCCAGATCGAGCACCTGATCAACGGCTACCTCGACCGCAAGGGCCTCCCGCACGAGGGCACCGACTTCGACGGCCGCTCCGACTACGGCCCGTTCATCGCCAACGGCATCCCGGCGGGCGGCACCTTCACCGGCGCCGAGGGCGTCAAGACCAAGGAGCAGGCGGCCCGGTACGGCGGCACGGCGGGCACCGCCTACGACCCCAACTACCACGCCAAGGGCGACACCCTCGCCAACATCGACCGCAAGGCGTTCGACACCAACATCGACGTCATCGCGCACGCGGTCGGCACCTACGCCCACGACCTGAGCTCGCTGGACGAGCAGGCCAAGGGCTGACCCAGGGTCATCTCCCCGTGCGCCGGGCGGGTTCCGTACCCGCCCGGCGCACGCTTTTCACGGAGTCCGGGGCTCATGGGTGCGGGACCACCGCCACCGGGCAGGGCGCGTGGTGCAGCACCGCGTGCGCCACGTGGCCGACGCGCTGGCGGCCGTGTCCTCCGGTGCGGCGACCCACCACGAACAGCCCGGCCCGCTCGCCGGCCGCCAGCAGCACCTGGGCGCCGCTGCCGATCTCGACGTGCTCGATCACCTCCACCTCCGGGTGGCGCTCCCGCCACGGCCGCAGCGCCTCGGCCAGCCGCCCCCGCTCCAGCCGCTCGAAGCCGCCCGCCTCCTCGGCCTGCCGGAGGGAGCCGGGCCGCCAGGCGAGGACGGGCGGCAACGACCAGGCCCGTACGGCCCGCAGCGGCGCGCCCCGCACCGCCGCGGCCCCGAACGCGAAGCCCAGCACGCTCGACGTGTCCGCCGCCGCGTCGTCGACCCCCACCACCACCTCGCCGTCGGGCGACTCGCGGCCCGTCTCACGGGGATCGCGGACGAGGACGACCGGCCCCCGGGCCTGCCGCAGCACGTGCAGGGCGACCGAGCCGACCAGGAATCCCGTCAGCGCGCCGTGACCGCGCGAGCCGAGCACCAGCAGCCTGTCCTCCGCCGTCTCGGCCACCAGCGCGGGCACCGCCTCCTCCGCCAGCAGCTCCGCCGATACGGCGATCCCCTGCCCCGCCCCGGCCGCCCGGCGCTCCGCGGCGCCCAGCAGGTCCCGCGCCCAGCGCTCCTGCGTCCCGGCGTCCGCCGCCAGGGGCAGGTCCAGCGGCTGGTACACCCAGGCGTGGACGACGCGCAGCCCCGCTCCCCGCCGCCGGGCCTCGGCCGCCGCCCACGACGCCGCGGCCAGGCTCTGGTCGGTTCCGTCGACTCCCACGGTGATCGTGCCGGACATCGGACCTCCCGGTGGCGGTGCGGACCTCGGCGTGCGCGAGTGGGGCACTGATGAGCGGTAATGTCGGACAGCGACCAGAATATGACGGAGAGGCGGGATGAGCGGAGAGGGCGCGATCACGGACGCGGCGATCGCCGCCGTCACGGCCGGGTACGCCCTGCTGTCGCGCCGCCTCGCCTCGACCGCCGTCACCGCGCCCATGGTGTTCACCGCCGCCGGGGTCCTCGTCGGACCGGCCGGGCTCGGCGTGCTGGACCTGGAGCACGACGCGGGACCGGTGCTCACGCTGGCCGAGGCGGCCCTGGCGACGGTCCTGTTCACCGACGCGGTGTCGGTGCGCGTGGGCCATCTGCGCAGCGGCTGGTTCCTGCCCGCCCGGCTGCTCGTGCTGGGCCTGCCGCTGGTCGTCGCGCTCGGCTGGCTCCTGGCGTGGCCGCTGCTGCCCGGTCTGAGCGCCGCCGAACTGGCGCTGGTCGCCGTCGTCCTCGCGCCGACCGACGCGGCGGTGAGCAAGGCCGCCGTGTTCGGCCCGCGCGTCCCGGTGCTCGTCCGGCACGGGCTGAACAGCGAGTGCGGCCTCAACGAGGGCCTGGTCCTGCCGGCGTTCGTCCTCCTCATGGCCGCCGTGCCCGGCACGGCGGCCGCCCACGAGGGGGTGACGGGCGCCTTCCGGCGGGCGCTGCTGCTCAGCCCGGCGCTGGGGCTGGTGGTGGGCGGGCTCGGCGGCTGGCTGCTGCACCGTTCCATCGCGGCGGGGGCCTCGGCGCGGGAGTGGCGGCAGCTGTTCGCGCCGGCCGTGATCGCGGGCGCGTTCACGGCGGCCGTGGTCACGGGCGGGAGCGGGTTCCTCGCCGCGTGGGCGGCGGGGTTCGCCTTCGCCGTCCTGCTGCGCAGGGGCGCGCGCCGCACCGGCACCCACCACGGCGCCGTCATGGACTTCGCCGAGCACCTGGCGACCCTGCTCGCCCCGTTGAGCTTCCTGGTCTTCGGCGCGGTGATGCTGGGCCCGGCGCTGGCGCACCTGGACTGGCGCGTCGTCGGCTACGCCCTGCTCACGCTGACGGTCGTACGGATACTGCCCGTCGCCGTGGCCCTGGTGGGCAGCGGGCTGCGGCCGCCGACGGTCGCGTACGTGGGGTGGTTCGGGCCGCGCGGCCTGGCCTCCCTGGTGCTCGGCCTGCTCGTGGTGACCGAGGAGGTGCCCGGCGCCCGGCTCATGGGCACGGTGATCGCCGTGACCATCGGGCTCAGCGTCCTCCTCCACGGCGTCTCCGCCGTCTTCCTGACGGGCCGCTACGGCGCCTGGTACGAGCGCGTCGCCGTGCGGCGGCCGGCGCCGCGCGAGAGCGCCGCGGGCTGACGGCGCGCGGGCCGAGGGCTGACGGCGCGGGGCCCGCGGGCCGCGCTCAGACGTCCTCCGCGTGCACGCGGCCGGAACGCGCGGCCCGGTCCAGGGCCTCGAAGTCCCGCTCGTTCTGGTCGGCGTACGCCTCGGCGAAGCCGGCCAGCGCCCGGTCGAAGGAGTCGCCCCGGCCCAGGTAGGCGGCGATGGCGACGCGGTCGCCGGAACGGGCGTGGGCACGCGCCAGCGTGGCGCCGCACAGCCCGCCGAAGAACTCCAGCTCGCCCGGCGTCATGTCCTCGGGCCGGGCGATGCCCTTCCAGTCCCACAGCTGGCGGAGATAGAAGTCGCGCCGCCGCCCGTCGATCCCCGTGACGCGTTCCCAGCCGAGCAGGATGTCGCTCGTGGCCTGCATGAGCCGCTGCCCCGCGACGACCCGCTGCCCCTGATTGCGGTAGACACTCGGTCCGCAGTACGGGGCGAGCACCGACGGGCCGGCCTCCTTGGCCTGGAGGAACAGCGGGTCCTCGGCGTCCCTGCCGAGCAGCAGCACGATCCAGCAGCGCGTCCCCACGCTGCCGACGCCCACCACCTTGCGGGCGATGTCCACGAGCCGGTACTGGCGCAGCAGGTGCCGGCGGTCGGGGGCGAGGCTGCTGCCGTAGTGCTCGACGAGCGTCCGGAGGCGGGCTTCGAGGTGCTCCCGTTCGCCGGCGGGGAGCAGGTCGGTCAGCGGGACGAGCAGTGGCGGGTCGGCGACGATGCGCCGGGTGCCGCCGGAGACGGTGGTCAGCTTGTCGAAGGCCTTCAGGTTGTCCTTGGCACGGGCCGCGTCCAGCGCGTGCGCGACCCGGCGGCGGGTGTCCTTGCCCGCCCGGTCGCCGAGCAGGTCGCGCAGCCGCTCGGTGTCGGTCCGCGCGTACCAGACGTCCAGGTTGCGCAGTCCGGCGAAGCCGCGCATGGCCTCGCGGTAGGCGCGGACGGCGGCCCGTACGACACGGGCGCGTTCGGTATCGTCGAAGTCGTTGGCGCGGCCGGCGATGGCCAGGCTCGCCGCGAGCCGTTTGACGTCCCACTCCCAGGGGCCCGGGAGGGTCTCGTCGAAGTCGTTGATGTCGAAGACGAGATGCCGTTCGGGTGAGGCGAGCAGCCGGAAGTTCAGCAGGTGGGCGTCCCCGCACAGCTGGGCCTCCAGGCCGGTGTCGGGGAGCCGGGCCAGGTCAGCGGCCATGATGGCGGCGGCGCCCCGGTAGAAACGGAACGGTGACTCCAGCATCCGGCCGTAGCGGATCGGTACGAGCTCCGGCAGCCGCTCGGCGGACTGCGTCTCCAGGATCACCACGGGGTCCGCGCGGTCCTCGGGCGGAGCGTACTCGGCGTGAGCCGAGCGGGGAACGCGGCGGCGCGCCGCCCGGCCCAGCGCCGCCCGCTCCTCGGGAGCGGCGGGCCCGGCCGGGCGGTCCGCGGTCACGACGGGTCCTCCTCGTCCACGCTCGTACCCTCCCCCGCCGGACCGTCGCGCGCATCACCCGCGCCGGGCGACCCGCTCCCCGCCCGCCGCGCCACCGACCTCCGGCGCGCGTACCAGAGACCGGCGCCGGCCAGCGAGGCCGCCACCAGCAGGATCGCCCCCGTGCCCCAGAACCCGCCGGCGAGCCGGAACCCGGCCAGCGCCGTCAGCGCCGCCACGCCGATGGGCGCCACCGCGAGCGCGACGAACCGCAGGACGGCCACCACGCCCGCGGCCCGCGGCACCCGGGTGAACCGCCCGCCCCGGTGTCCGGGACGGTCCGCGGTCGCGCCCGGGGTGTAGTAGGCGACGGCCTTCGCGCCCAGCCGCAGCGTGTTCTGGCGGTAGAGCACCCCCAGCGCCGGAACCCAGATCAGCGGCAGCACGAAGCCGACGAGGAAGAGCGCGCCGATCGCGGCCGACGACAGGAAGCGCTGAGCCCTGGTGCGTTCCTTCCCGCCACCCGTGAGGCCCAGGATGGCGGCCATCCGCAGGATGAGCGACCAGCGCGTGTGCCGGGGCAGCCGGCCGCGGCCGCCGGGCGGGTGGCGCTCGACGCGGGCCAGCGCCTCCTCGGCCGCCTCGGTCGACGGGTACACGTCCTGCAGGACGAGCAGGTCGGCCACGCGCCGTTCGTCGCGGGGGTCCCGTCCGGCGAGCACGGCCAGTTCCAGGAACATCTGGGCCTGCGCGAGCAGGGCCGCCACGAAGCTCACGGGGACGATCACCATGAAGGGGCCGCCGAGGGCCGCCCCTTCGGCCATCGTCATCCGCGTGCCGTGGGCGATGGTCTCCCCGGCCAGCCGGGCGGTCCCGGCCTCCGGTGCGCGCCCGCGCCGCCGGGCGACCGCCGCCTCGGCCCGCGGCCCGAAGCGCCGCACCGCGAAGAAGGCGAGCTGCTCGGGCATGTGCTCGGGGTCGGCCCAGATCATCGGCAGCAGCGCCTGGGCCTCCACGAGTGCCGTGCCCTCCTTCCGCTGCACGCCGGGGGTGCGCCGGCCGCGCCGGGCGCTCATCGTGTCCCCGTCCCGTACGGCCGTCGCCCCGGGCGCGGCACCGGACGGCGGTGAACAATGGCCGTAGGGCGGCGGGAGGTTCCATGGACGACGGTGACCACGACCGTAAGGGCGGCCCGCGCGGGAGCGTGGCGCAGCGGCGCGCGGCACGGCTGACGATCGTCGCGGCCGTGGCGGCGGTACTGCTGCTCCTCGCGGTCGCGGTGGTGAAGAGCGTCGCGCTGGTGGCCCTCGGGCCGGTGGGCCTGATGTGCGCCGCGGCCGGCCTGTGGTGGACGCTGACGCGCCGGGGCCCGGTGCGGGTGCTGGCGGTGGCGCTGACCGTGGTGACGCCGGCCGCGGTGCTCGCGCTGTACACCGCCGCCGGCCTGTTGTGGCCGGTCCTGGTCTCCGCCGCCCTGTGGGCGCTGGCGGTCTCCTCGGGCTGGACGGCGCTGCGCGCCGACGGTCCGCCGCGTCCGCGGGAGCACCGCGTCGCCGCGCCCGTACGCCCGTTCCTCGTCATGAACCCCCGGTCCGGCGGCGGGAAGGTGGGGGCGTTCGGGCTGAAGGAGAAGGCGGAGGCCCTGGGGGCCGAGGTGGTGCTGCTCGATCCCGCGCATCCGTGCGACGTCGCGGCGCTCGCCCGGCGCGCGGTCGTGGACGGCGCGGACCTGCTCGGGGTGGCGGGCGGCGACGGCACGCAGGCGCTGGTCGCGGGGGTGGCCGCCGAGTGCGGGGTGCCGTTCCTGGTGATCTCGGCGGGGACCCGCAACCACTTCGCCATGGACCTGGGGCTCGACCGGGACGACCCGTCGGCGTGCCTGGACGCCCTGACCGACGGAGTGGAGCTGCGGGTGGACCTGGGGCGCATCGGCGGCCGGCCGTTCGTCAACAACGCGTCGTTCGGCGCGTACGCGGCGGTGGTACGGAGTCCGGCGTACCGCGACGACAAGGCCGGCACGATCCTGCGGACGCTGCCGGACGTGCTCACCCACCACAGCGGCCCCCTGCTGACGGTCACCGCCGCCGGCGAGACGCTGCGGGCGCCGCAGGCCGTGCTGGTGAGCAACAACCTCTACCGCGTGGGCGACCGGGCCGGGCTGGGCCGCCGGGACCGGCTGGACGCGGGGGTGCTGGGGCTGCTGGGCGTGACCGTCGAGAGCGCCGCGCAGGCGGCGGCGCTGCTGCGCGGCCGGAACGCGCCCGGGCTCACCGTGCGGGCCGTCCGCGAGGTCGTCGTCGACGCCGACGAGCCGGAGGTACGGGCGGGCGTCGACGGGGAAGCGCTCGTCCTGCCGGCCCCGGTGCGCTGTGCGATCGAGCCGGGGGCGCTGCGCGTCCGCGTCCCGCGGCACCGCCCCGGGGTGCCCCGGCCGCGGCCGCGCCTGGACTGGCGGCGGCTGTGGCATCTGGCCCTGGGGCGGGGCCGGCGGGGCTGAGGGCCGGCCGTTCACCGCCCACCGCCCTCTCCGGGCGGCCGCGTGGTCTCCCCGCCGGCCGGGGGCCGGCCCGACCGCCGCCCCAGGGCCGTCTGCACGGCCCCCACCAGGACGCGGGCCGCCACGGCCACCAGGAGGAGGTCGGCGACCATCTGGGCGGTCACCGCGACCCGCGCGCCCTGGGAGCGCGCGGCGATGTCACCGAAGCCGACGGTGCTGAAGACGGTGACCGCGAAGTACAGGGCGTCGGTTCTGCTGAGGGGTGTGGTGAAGCTGCCGGGCGACGCGCGTTCCCCGAGGTAGTAGGCGGCCGCGAAGAGGAGCAGGAAGAGCGGCAGGGTGGTGGCCAACGCCTCGGCGGCCCGCAGGCGCGGCCGTTCGGAGCGCGAGATCGCGCGGATCTGCCAGAGGAAGAGCACCAGCACGGCACAGAGCCCGAGGACGAGCCCGCCCACGGTCCGGCCGCTGAACTTCTCGTTCAGCGGCATCAGGTAGTAGGCGGCGACCAGCCCGGTCACGACGACGACCGGCCGCACGACCTCGCTCACGGGTGGGCGCGGCCGTCGCGGGCCCGGCCCGCCCGTGGTGTCCCGGTCGTCCATGGTGCTCCTCCCTGACGCCTTCGGCGCCTCAGGCCGCCGCCCCCGGGGCCGCCGTGCTGCCGAGCTGCTGTGCCGGCAGCCCGCGGGTGAAGGCGAAGCCGGCGAGCGCGACGGCGCCGGCCGCCAGGACGGCGGCCTTGAGGCTCTCCAGCTGGGCCTGGGCGTAGGCGTCCACCAGCGCGTCCTGTTCGGAGGACGGCAGTCCGGCGCGCGCGGCGGCGGACCGCACCTGGTCGGTGCTCACGAAGCTGACCTTCCCCTCCAGGGTGACGCCGACCTCCTGGCGCACGGCGTCCGAGATCGCCGGGTTGCCGTCGATCTTCGTGCTGAAGACGGTCACCAGCGCGCCGATGAGGACCGCGCCGATCAGGGCGGTGCCGAGGGAGGAGCCGAGGTTCTGGGCGGTGTACTGGAGTCCGCCCGCCTCGCTGCGCTCGTCCTCCCCGACGCCGGACTGCACGACGTTGCCCAGCTGCGAGGCGAGCAGGCCCATGCCGAGGCCGAGAAGGCCCATGCCGACGCCGAACGTGAGGTCGTCGATGCTCGGATCGACGGTCGCGAGCAGCCACAGGGTGGCGGCGAACAGCACCACGAGGCCGCACCGGACCACGGTGCGCGGTCCGGCGACCCTGGTGAGCAGGGGCCCGGCCATGGAGGACAGCAGCATCGTCACCGAGACGGGCAGCAGCCGCAGGCCGGTCTGGAAGGCGTTGAAGCCCTGGACGATCTGGAGGTAGAGGGGGACGGCGAAGAAGAGGCCGAGGAGGACGAGGTTCTGGCACAGCAGCATGGCCAGGCCGGAGCGCAGGGCCGGGACGGACAGCAGGGAGAACCGGATCAGAGGCTGCCGGCCGCGGTGCTCCTGCCGTCGTTCCCAGCCGTGGAAGCACCACAGGACGGCGGCGCCGGCCGCGATGACGAACAGCGTGAGGGAGAAGCCGAACACGGTCACCGGCGAGTCGCGCGGGCGCACCCATCCCCAGGTGCCGCTCTGCAGGACGCCGAGGACGACCAGCACCATGCCGGCGGCGGACAGGACGACACCCACGACGTCCAGCCGCGCCCTGGGGCCGGGCGCGGGGCGCGGGACCCAGCGGACGCAGGCGAGGAGGGCGACGACGATCACGACCTCGCCGGCGAAGACCAGGCGCCACGTCAGATATGTGGTCACCCAACCGCCCAGCAACGGGCCCACGGCGATGCCCGCTCCGGCGAGCCCGCCGATGACCCCGTAGGCGACGGCCCGTTCGCGTCCCTCGTACGCGCCGGCCACCAGCGCGGCGAGGGCGGGCAGGACGAGGGTCGCGCCGAGCCCCTCGATCACCGACCAGCCGAGCGCGAGCACGCCGACGGTCGGGGCCGCGGCGGTGAGGGCCGACCCCACGCCGTAGACGACGAGGCCGATGACAAAGGCCCGGCGGCGGCCGAGCATGTCGCCGAGCCGGCCACCGGTGATCATGAAGGCGGCCATGACCAGCGTATAGAGGGTGATGACGGCCTGGATCGTGGTGACCTGGGTGTCGAAGTCCGCGACCAGCCGGCTGATCGAGACGTTCATGACCGAGGTGTCCAGCACCATCAGGAACTGGGTCACGCCCAGCACGAGCAGGGCCCGCCAGCGCCGCACGGAGCACACCTCCTGTCACCGGCCCGTCGCGTCGTCCTGTGCCGGGCGCCGCGCGGGGCGGCGTCCGGGCGGGGCCCGGCTGCCACCATAGAGTGCGAAAACGGACATTTCCCGCAGGACGGAGCCGCTCGTCCGGCATGCCGCCCGTTCCGGACCGTTCCGGCGGACGGCCGGGGTCGTCTCGCGGTCACCCGGAACGGGCGATGCAGCGGCCTCGCCCGGCGGTGACGCTGAGGGGGTGAACGCATCCGGCACACCCGTCCCGGACGATTCCGGCCGCCCGCCGCAGCAGCCGCTGACGGCGGACGAACGCCAGGAGTACGAGCGCCTGCACAGGGCCGCGACCATGCGGCACCGGCGCCTGCGCTACGCCGGCGCGTCCGTGCTGCTCGTCCTGTCCTTCCTCCTCGCACCGCTCGCCGTGGTGGCCGCGTGGGTGAACAGCCAGGTGGCCGACACCGACCGCTACGTCCAGACCGTGGCGCCGCTCGCCTCCGAGCCGTCGGTGCAGAACACGGTGACGGACCGGCTCACCACGCGGGTCGTCTCCAGCGTCGACGTCAACGCGATCGCCTCGGCGCTGGGCGATGCCCTGGCCAAGGCCGGTGCCCCGCCCAATGTCACCGACAAGACGCCCCTGCTCGCCGGGCCGCTGAAGAGCGCCCTCACCTCGGCCGTGCACGAGGTGGTGAACAAGGTGGTCACCAGCGACCAGTTCGCACAGGCCTGGGAGATCGCCAACCGGCGGGCGCACGCGGCCGTCGTCAAGACGCTCACCGGCGAGGGCAACAGCGCCGTCCAGGCCCGGGGCGACACGGTCGTCCTCGATCTCGGCACGGTGATCGACAACGTCAAGCAGCGCCTCGTCGACGCGGGTTACCAGAAGGCGGCCGCCATCCCCGACGTCGACAAGGACATCACCCTGCTGAAGACCGACAAGCTCACCAAGGCGCAGGATCTGATGCGGCTGCTCGACATCGTCGGCACCTGGCTGCCCGTCACGGCGATCGTCCTCGCCGCCCTCGGCGTCTGGGCCGCCCCCGCGCACCGGGTGGCCCTGATGACGGCGGGCATCGGCGTCGGCGTGATGATGATCGTGCTGCTGATCGGCCTCGCCGTCATGCGGCGGGTCTATCTGGGCTCCGTGCCGCCGGACGCGCTGCCGCCCGACGCGGCCGCCACGATCTACGACACCTTCGTGCGCTTCCTGCGCCAGAGCACGCGCACGGTCCTCGTCATCGCTGTGATCACCACGCTGGCCGGCTATCTCTACGGCCCCGGGCGCGGCGCCCGGTTCCTGCGCTCGGCCGTCTCCCGCGGCACGGCCGCCACCGGCGGCGCCCTGGCCCGCTCGGGCCTGCGCACCGGCGCCACGGGGACCTGGCTCCAGGGGCACCGCCGCTGGACCACCGGCGCGGTCATCGCCGGCGGCGCCCTCGTCCTTCTGCTGTGGAACTACCCGACGCCGGGAGCCGTGGCCCTGGTCCTCGGCATCGTCGTCCTCGTCCTCGTCCTTCTCGGCGTCCTCGCCGCGGCCTGTGGCCCGGCGCTGCCGGGAGGCGGCACCGTCAGGAGAGAGAAATGAGCGGTTACACCGTCATCGCCTACGACTACCCGGTCCTGGGCGCGTTCTGGACCGTCATGTGGATCTTCCTCTGGGTCCTGTGGGTCATCGTGCTGTTCCGGGTCATCGCCGACATCTTCCGCGACGACTCCCTGGGCGGCTGGGCCAAGACCGGGTGGCTGATCTTCACGATCGTGCTGCCCTTCCTCGGCGTCTTCCTCTACGTCCTCGCCCGCGGCAAGGGCATGGGACGCCGCGAGCGGGAGCACGTGCGGGCCCAGCAGGACGCCTTCGACCACTACATCCGGGAGACGGCCGGCGGCCCGGGCCAGTCCGCCACGGACCAGCTCGCCACGCTCTCGGACCTGCGCGCCAAGGGCGACATCTCCGAGGAGGAGTTCGCCCGGGCGAAGCAGAAGATCCTGCACTGAGACGCTACCGGGCGGTGTCCGGCACGTCCCGCGCGGGCAGCGGCCGGGTGGCCGGGCCCTGGAGGACCGTGCCGTCGACGGCGAACCGCGAGCCGTGGCAGGGGCATTCCCAGGTCCGCTCGACGGCGTCGAAGGCCACCAGGCAGCCCAGGTGGGTGCACCGCGCGGAGACGGCGTGCAGCGTGCCGTCGTCCGCGCGGTGGACGGCGCACCGGCGTCCGTCCACGCGGACGACGGCACCGCCGCCGGGCGGGATGTCCGCCACCGAGTCGGCGTGCGCGGCGCTCAGCCGGTCGCCGACGAAGTGGCGTCCCACGACCGCCTGGTGGCGCAGGAGGGCGGGGGCCTCGCGCAGCGTGCTCCACAGCCGGCGGGGGTCGTACAGCCCGGCCCAGGGCGGGACGTTCCGCCCGACGACGAGGTCGGTCAGGAGGCGGCCCGCCATGGCGCCGCCGCTCATGCCCCAGCCGCCGAACCCGGTGGCCACCCAGGTGTGCTCGGCGCCGGGGTGGAAGCGACCGACGAGGGGGACGGTGTCGGTGGGATCGATGTCCTGGGCCGACCAGTGGTGGAGGAACACGGCGCGCGGGAAGCATCCGGTGGTGAAGGCCGCGAGCCGGGCGTAGCGTTCCGCCTCCCCGCCCGCACCGGGCTCCGCGTGCTCGCCGGTGACGATCAGCAGCCGCCGTCCCTCGTCGTACGGCGCGGTGCGCACCGAGCGGGTCCGGTCCTCGTCGGTGATGTACATCCCGCCCGGGTCGTCGGCGGCGGGGATCACGGCGGCCAGCACCAGCTCGCGGCGCGGGGAGAGCCGGGTGAACAGCAGGGCCCGGTCGAAGACGGGATAGTGGGTGGCGACGACCACGTCGCGGGCCGTGACGGAGGCGCCGTTCTCGGCCGTCACCCGGCAGGGGGTGCCCTCGGTCAGCCCGGTGATCCGGGTGCGTTCGTGGAGCCGCCCGCCGCGCCGCCGTATGTCCTCGGCGAGGGCGAGCAGATAGGCGCGGGGGTGGAGCTGCGCCTGCCCCTCGACGCGCACGGCCCCCGCGACCGCGAAGGGCAGTCCGGTCTCCTCGGTGTAGACGGCGTCCAGCCCGGCCTCGCGGGCGGCGTCGGCCTCCGCGCGCACCTCGTCGCGCCGGGCCGCGTCGGTGACGTAGGCGAAGGCGGGCACCCGTTCCAGCGAGCCGTCCGCGCCCAGCGCGGCCGCGATCCCGGCGACGCGGTCGACGGCCTCCTGCTGGGAGCGCGCGTACAGCCGCGCGCCCTCGGCGCCGCGGGTGCGGCGCAGCCGCTCGTAGCGGAAGGTGTGCAGGTCGGAGACCTTGGCGGTGGTGTAGCCGCTGACGCCCGCGGCGAGGCGGTCGGCCTCCAGGACGGCGACCGAGCGGCCGGCGTCGATCAGCTCCCAGGCGGTGCTCAGCCCGGCGAAGCCGCCGCCGACGACGGCGACGTCGACCTCGATGTCGGTGGTCAGCGGCTCGGCCCGGGGCGTGGCGGGCTCGGTGGCCATCCAGTAGGACCCGGCGCTGCCGGGCGGCGGTATGGCCGGGACTTCTTCGGTGGAGGACGACATGACAGGCCGGGTTCCCCTCGCGGCGGCCCTGATGCACAGGGCGGCCGCATGCGCGTCCGTCCGGGTGACGAACCCTTGATTCGATCGAACGTTCTATATGTGGCGTAGACTGCGTCCATGACCGTCCAGCTCCAGGGTTCGCTCTTCGACACGGCCGACGAGGTCCGCCTCGCCCGGCCGCTGCGCGAGGCCCGCCGGACGTCCCTGACCCACGGCGCCTGGGTCGATGTGCTCCCGGGCTGGCTGGAGGGCGCCGACCTGCTGTTCGAGGCGCTGGTCTCGTCGGTGCCCTGGCGCGCCGAGCGGCGGCGGATGTACGACAGCGTGGTGACCGTTCCCCGCCTCCTCGCCCACTACGGCGCGGACGACGAACCCCCGCACCCCGTCCTGGCCGCCGCCAGGGACGCGCTCGACGCCCACTACGCGGCCGAGCTCGGCGAGCCGTTCCGCACCCTCGGCCTGTGCCTCTACCGCGACGGCCGGGACAGCGTGGCCTGGCACGGCGACCGCATCGGCCGGGGCGCGCGGGAGGACACGATGGTCGCCATCCTCTCCGTCGGCGCACCGCGCCCCCTGCTGCTGCGCCCCCGCGACGGCGGAGCCGCGCGCGTACGGCACGAGCTGGGCCACGGCGACCTGATCGTGATGGGCGGCAGCTGCCAGCGCACCTGGGACCACGCGGTGCCCAAGACCGCCCGGCCCGTCGGCCCGCGCATCAGCGTCCAGTTCCGCCCACGCGGCGTGATGTGATCCCCGCGGCGCCCCGCGCGGAGGCCGGTGCTTCCCGGCCCGCGCGGCGGGGCAGGCATCCCCCGCACACGGACAGACTCGCGGGAGGACCCAGGGTGGGCACGGACCGGCACGCACACACGATGACGCACACCGACACCGACGGGGTGCGGCACTACGAGCGGGCGCTCGACGCCCTGCTCTACTTCCGCGACGAGGTGGGCGGCGAGGTGCGGGCTGCCCTGGACGCCTCGCCCCGCTCCCCCATGGCGAACGTCCTCCTCGCCTACCTCGGGCTGCTGGGCACCGAGGAGAAGGACGCGGCGGCCGCCGTCCGGCCGTTCGAGGAGTTCCGCCGGGCCGTGCCCGCCGCGGAGCTGACGCCCCGCGAGCGCATGCACACCGAGGCCGTCTCCGCCTGGCTCGACGGCGACATCCACCGGGCCGGACGCGTCCTCGCCGAGCTCTCCGTGGCATACCCCCGGGACGCGCTCGCCCTCGCCGTGGGACACCAGACCGACTTCTTCACGGGCGACGCCGTCCTGCTGCGCGACCGCGTCGGCGGGGCCCTGACCGCCTGGGACGAGGACGACCCGCACACCGGCCTGCTGCGCGGCATGTACGCGTTCGGCCTGGAGGAGGCGGGCCACTACGACCGGGCCGAGCGGGTGGGGCTGGAGGCCGTCGAACGCAATCCGCGCGACGTCTGGGGCATCCACGCCGTCGTGCACGCCTACGAGATGCAGGGCCGGTTCGAGGAGGGCATCCGCTACCTCGACGCCCGCAGGACCGACTGGTCGGAGGGCAACTACCTGGCCGTGCACAACTGGTGGCACTACGCCCTCTACGTACTGGAGACCGGCCGGACCGACAAGGTCCTGGAGGTCTACGACGCCGCCGTGCACCACGAGGGCTCGGCCGGGGTCGCGATGGAGCTGCTCGACGCGGCGTCGCTGCTGTGGCGGCTGCACCTCGCCGGCGCGGACACCGGCGACCGCTGGCAGGTACTGGCCGACGCCTGGGCGCGACGCGCGGACGGCCCCCACTACGCGTTCAACGACGTCCACGCCGTCATGGCGTACGTCGGGGCGGGGCGCCTGGGCGACGCCGAGCGCCTGGTCCGCGACCGGGAGGCATGGCTCGCGGAGGCCGGAGGCCCGGGCCGGTCCCGCGCGGCGTCCAACGTGGCGATGACCGCCGGGATCGGCCTGCCGGTGTGCCGGGCCCTCGTCGCGTTCGGGCGGGGCGACCACGCCGGGGCGGCCGGGCTGCTGCTGCCGCTGCGGCACCGCCTCCACACCTTCGGCGGCAGCCACGCCCAGCGCGACGCGCTGCAGAAGACCCTGGTGGAGGCCGCCCTGCGGGCCGGTCACCGCGAGCTGGCGCGCACCCTGCTGAGCGAACGCGTCAGCCTGCGCCCGCTGTGCCCCTGGGACCGGGACGCGCGGGCCCGCCTCGCCGCCACCGCCGCGGCGGCCGGCCCGGGCATCCCGGGGCCGAGCGGGCACACAAAGACGCGGACCGCGAACGGGCGCGCGTAGACGCCGGCTCCGAACGGCCTGCGCATCGCGAGGACTTCACCGCGTCGCGTTCCCGTGCCACCATCCACTATGAGCCGATATGACGCGGTTGTCGTGGGGAGCGGTCACAACGCGCTGGTCACGGCGGCGTACCTGGCCCGGGCGGGCTGGGGCGTCGTCGTCCTGGAGGCCAACGACCGCCCAGGCGGCCTGGTCCGCACCGACGAGCTCACCGTGCCCGGCTTCCGGCACGACGTCTACTCCTCGGCCCATCCCCTCTTCACCTCCGGCCCCGCCTACGCCGAACTGGGCCCGGAGCTCACCGCGCTCGGCCTGACGTACCGCGCCGCGCCCTACGCCATCGGTGCCTCGGTGCCCGGCGCCGGATCCGCCGTGTTCTCCACGGACGCCGCCGCCAACGCGGTGGAGGCCGAACGCCTCGCGCCCGGCGACGGGGCCTCGCTCACCGCCCTGCTGGACGGCTTCGCCCCGTACGCCGGGCCGGTGTTCGGGCTGTTCGCGGCGGACCTGACCGACCCGGAGGCGGCCCGGGTCGTCCACGACCTGATGCACGACGACGGGCACTACTCGACGTTCGCCCAGCGGTTCCTGCGCACGTCGCGGGACCTGCTCGAACACCACTTCGCGTCGCCGGTGCTGCGCGGGCTGCTCGCCCCCTGGGCACTGCACCTGGGGCGCGGGCCCGACGAGGTGGGCAGCGCCTTCTGGACGCTGCTCGCGCTGATCGCCGTCACCACGGCCGGCATGCCCACCCCCGAGGGCGGCAGCGAGCGGCTCGCGCGGGCCCTCGCCGATCTGACCGAACGGCACGGCGGGCGGATCGAGACCGGCCGCCGGGTGGACCGCGTCCTGGTCCGCGACGGCCGCGCGACGGGGGTGCGCACGGCCGACGGCGAGGTCGTGGAGGCCACCCGGGCCGTCGTCGCCTCGGTCAACCCGGACCAGCTGTACCTGCGGCTGCTCGCGGACGAGGACGGCGCGGTCCCGCCCGTACTGCGCGCGCAGGCGCGCGACTACCGCTACGGGCGCGGCTGCGTCCAGGTGCACCTCGCCCTGTCGGAGCCGCCGGAGTTCGAGGACGAACGGCTCTCCCGCACCGGGCAGTACCACCTCACCCCCGGTCTGGACGGGCTGTCCCGCTCGGTCAACGAGGCCGTCCGGGGGCTGCTCCCCGCGGAACCCACCATCTCCTTCGACACCCCGTCGGCCGCCGACCCCACGCGCTGCCCGGCGGGCGCGGCGGTGGCGCGGCTCCAGATGCTCGACGTCCCGCTCCGGCCGCGCGGGGACGCCGCCGACGAGATCGACACCCGGGACGGCTGGACGGCGGACGTGAAGGAGGCCTTCGCGGACCGGGTGCTCCGGCTCGCCGCCCGGCACGCCCCGAACCTGCCCGGGGCCGTCCTCGGCCGGCACGTCATCGGCCCGGACGACCTGGCCCGCTTCAACCCCAACTGCGGCCCCGGCGACCCCTACGGCGGCAGCCACGAACTCGCCCAGAGCTTCCTGCTGCGCCCGCTTCCCGCCCAGCCGTCGCACCGCACCGCCGTCCCCGGCCTCTACACGGTGGGCGCCGCGACCTGGCCGGGCCACGGCGTCAACGGCGCCTCCGGCCACATCGTCGCCCGGCACCTGCTGGCACCCGGGCGCGCGCCGGGGCCGCCGGCCGGTCCGCCCGGCGGGTGAGGCGCGGTCAGGAGCCGCCGGGGGTACCGGGAGTGCGGGGGCGCGCGGGGCGTGGTGCAGGATGTCTGACGCGCCGTCGCCTCCCTGGCCCGGCGCGATCGTGATCTCAGGGACAGGCGGGTACAAGGTGACGAAACGTTACTCCGGGTGGAGCGGGACCGGGAACGGGGCCGAGGCCGGGAGGGGACGCCGGTGAACCGGACGCCGAACCTGCACGACGCCGTCGTGGCGGGCATCTGGGTGGTCGCGGGCCTGATCGCGGCCCTCGTCCTGCGGGTGATCCTGCGCTGGCTCGCCGAGCGGGCCCTGCGGACCAAGTGGCAGGGCGACGACATCATCGTCGACTGCCTGCGCACGATCGTCCCCTGGTCCGCGGTGGCGGGCGGCCTGGGCGCGGCGGCCGCGGCCCTTCCCCTGAACCGTTCGGTCGGACACATCGTCAGCGAGATCCTGACGACGTCCATCATCGTGGCCGTGACGCTCACCGCGGCCCGTGTGATCGGCGGCCTGGTGCGGACCGTGGCGCAGTCCCGGTCCGGAGTGGCCGGATCGGCCACGATCTTCGTCAACATCACCCGCATCGTGGTCATGGCGATGGGCTTCCTCGTCACCCTCCAGACCCTCGGGATATCCATCGCCCCGCTGCTCACCGCCCTCGGCGTGGGTGGTCTCGCGATCGCCCTCGCCCTGAAGGACACGCTGGCCAACCTGTTCGCGGGTGTGCACATCCTCGTCTCCAAGACGGTCCAGCCCGGCGACTACATCCGGCTCAGCAGCGGTGAGGAGGGCTATGTCGTCGACGTCAACTGGCGCAACACCGTGGTGGAGCAGCTCAACAACAACCGGGTCATCATCCCGAACGCCAAGCTCGCCGGCACCAACATGACCAACTTCACCCGGCCCGAGCAGAAGCTGTCCGTCACCGTGCAGGTGGGCGTGGCCTACGACAGCGATCTGGAGCGGGTCGAGCGGGTCACCGTCGAGGTGGCCGAGGACGTGATGAAGGACGTCCCCGGTGCCGTGCCCGACCACGAGCCGGCCGTCCGCTTCCACACCTTCGGCGACTCCCGGATCGGCTTCACGGTGATCCTCGGCGTCGGCGAGTTCAGCGACAAGTGGCGCATCAAGCACGAGTTCATCAAGCGCCTGCACCGCCGCTACCTGGACGAGGGCATCCGCATCCCCGCGCCGGAGCGGACCGTCTCCCTGCGACAGGGGTCGGAGGGATTGATTCCGAATCCGCGGACGTCGCCGGACGCCGTGCGGCAGGCCACGTCCGCCGGCGCATAGGCAGCGGCGGCCGCGTCGATCGGCCCGAAGTCCCCCGGCGGGTCCCGGCATTCCGGGGCCCGCCGGACACATCGTCACACCACGTACGATGGCAGGTGTGCTCGCCTACGCCCCCGCGGCCCTGTTCCTCGTCCTCTTCTGCCTCGGTGTACTGCGTGACCGCAGGCGCTTCAGCAACGCCGTCCACCTCGGACTGACCTGCCTGTTCCTGCTGTTCGGGCTGGTCTATGCCGCCGGGGTCAGGGGCGACCGCGGCGACCACGCGCTGGAATGGCTCGTGGCCGCGATCCTCCTGATCCCGTTCCTCGGCGCCTTCGTCCTGCCGGTGCTCCTGCTCTCCAACGGCGTCAAGATGATCCGCAAGGAGGGGCGGCGTCCGGCGAACCTGCTCTCCTTCCTCGCCGGTCTCGCCGTCTTCGGCCTCATGGGGCTGACCCTGGCGGCCGCCGGCACCCGCTCCCGCGGGCTGATCATCGCCACCGGCACCACCCTGATGATCGCCGCCTATGTGTCGTTCCTCTTCTTCTGCTTCATCGGCTACGCCTTCGTTTACCACTGGCTGCGGCCCCGGCGCGACGTCGACTTCGTGGTGGTCCTCGGCTCCGGGCTGATCGGCGGGGACCGGGTGCCGCCGCTGCTCGCCAGCCGGCTGGAGCGCGGGCGCCGGATCTACGAGCGGCAGGCGGCGCGCGGCAAGCCCCCGCTCGTCATCACCTCCGGCGGCCAGGGCCCGGACGAGCGGGTGCCGGAGTCGCACGCCATGGCCGACTACCTCACCGAGCGGGGCATACCCGAGGAGCACGTCCGGCGCGAGGACCGATCCCGCACCACGGAGGAGAACCTCGTCCTCAGCCACGCCGTCATGGCCGAGGTCCACGGGTCCGGCTACCGCTGCGTGATCGTCACCAACAACTTCCACGCCTTCCGGGCCGCCCTGACGGCCCGGAAGGTCGGGGTCGACGGCCACGTGGTGGGCTCGCCGACCGCAGCCTACTTCTGGCCGAGCGCGACGATCCGCGAGTTCGTGGCCGTCTTCCTCGACCACAAACTGGTCAACCTCACGATCTGCGGCTCGCTCGCGCTCCTCGGCGCGCTGGCCTTCGTCCGGGGCTGACCCGGCCGGCCGACGCCGGACGGGTCGGTTCCAGGGCCGGACGGATCGGTTCCTCCACAGGCGCGAACCGGTCATCCCTCCGCCCCCGCGGCACTCCGTGCCCGCTGGCGGCCGTGCGTGCGCCCCGGGATCATCTGATGCGTCAACAGGCCGCACGGGAGGAGCCCGCCGGATGTCCGGATCGCCGCGCCGACCGCCCGCCGGGCGGGGCTCGCCGCCGAGGGCCCTGCCCGCCCTCGTCCTCGGTCTCGCCCTCGCCCTGCTGCTGTGCGCGCTGCCGGCGGCCGCCGGTGAGCGGGGCTCGTACGGCCGGATCGCGTACGACCGGCAGCGGTGCGGCAACCGGACGAACCGGGTGCTGCTCACCTTCGACGACTGGCCCTACGACCACGTCGAACGCGTCACCCGGACCGGCGCCTACCTGCGCGACCAGGGCATCCGGGCGGCGTTCTTCCTCATCAACCAGTACGCGGAGCGGTACCCGCACGTCGCCCGGGAGCTGCGGCGGCAGGGGCACTGGGTCGGCAACCACAGCTACTCCCACCCGCACCTGCCGGCCCTGCCGGAGGACGCCGCCCGGCGGGAGATCCGCGACGGCGTCCGCAGCACCCTCTTCCGCCCGCCCTACGGGGACTTCGGGCCGCGGGAGGCGCGCCTCGCCCAGGACCTGGGGTACCGCGTGTGCACCTGGACGGTGGACACCCGCGACTGGGAGGAGCGCGCCGGGAGCTTCCCGGACGTGGCCACGCTGCGCGCCCGGGTACGGGCCGCGCCGGCGGAGGACCTGCGCGGCGGCGTGATCCTGGGGCACCTGTTCACCCGTTTCCCGGACGCCGTGCCCGGCATCGTCGAGGACCTGCGGCGGGCCGGCCACCGGTTCTGCCGCGACACCGGCCCCACCACCGAGGACATCCCCGACCCGCTCCCCTGCTGACGGCTCCCACGCCCCCGTACCGCACACCACGCCGACGGAGCAGCGTCCCGGGCGCGGCCCCACCACGGGTGGTAGGAACAGAGGTGGATCACTGGGGCCCGTACGTGAGGAGCCGGCCGGATGCGGATCGTGGTGGACCTCAACCGGTGCCAGGGCTACGCGCAGTGCGTCTTCCTCGCGCCCCAGGTGTTCGAGCTGCACGGCGAGGAGGCCCTGCTGTACACGCCGGCCGTCCCCGAGGGACAGACCGAGCGGGTGCGGCAGGCTGCCGTCGCCTGTCCGGTGCAGGCCATCCTCGTCGGCGAGGAGGCGGGCAGCGGTGCGCGGTGAGACGCGGGACGGGCGGATCGTCGTCGTCGGCGCGTCGCTGGCCGGGCTGCGCGCGGCCGAGACGCTCCGTGAGGAGGGCTTCGAGGGCGAGCTCACCCTCGTAGGGGACGAGCCCCACCGCCCCTACGACCGGCCACCGCTGTCCAAGACGGTACTGCTGGGGCGGGCCGGCGCCGGGGACTGCGGGCTGCCCGCCCGCCGCGAGCTGGACGCGCGCTGGCGGCTCGGCGTGCGCGCCGCCGGCCTGGACCCGGCCGGCAAGCGGGTGCTCCTCTCCGACGGCGGGGAACTCCCCTTCGACCGGCTGCTCATCGCCACCGGGACCCGCGCCCGACCCTGGCCGGTGCCCGAGGAGGCCGCGCTGGACGGGGTGTTCACGCTGCGCACGCTCGACGACGCGGCGCGCCTCGCCGAGCGTCTCGACGCCGGGCCGCGGCGCGTGCTGGTGATCGGCGCCGGGTTCACCGGATCGGAGATCGCCTCGGCCTGCCGGGAGCGCGGGCTGGAGGTGACGGTCGCCGAGCGGGGCCGCGCCCCGCTGATCGGGGCGCTGGGCGGGACGATCGGCGAGTTCGCCACCCGGTTGCAGCGGGCGCACGGGGTCGACCTGCGCTGCGGGGTGACGGTCACCGCGCTCAAGGGCAGCGGCGGCCGGCTGACCGGCGCGGACTTCTCCGACGGCGGCAGCGTCGAGGCCGACGTGGCCGTGGTCGCGCTGGGCGCGGTCCGCAACACCGAGTGGCTGGCGGACTCCGGTCTCGCCGCGGGGCCCAAGGGCGTGGCGTGCGACGCGGGATGTCGGGTGTTCACCATGTACGGCATCGCCACGGACGACGTCTTCGTCGCCGGGGACGTCGCCCGTTTCCCCCACCCGCTCTACGAGTACCAGCTGATGTCCCTGGAGCACTGGGGCAACGCGGTCGCCCAGGCCGAGGTGGCCGCGTACAACATGGTCGCCCCCGGGCCGCTCCGCCGGCCGCACCTGGCGGTGCCGTCCTTCTGGTCCAGCCAGTTCGGCCTCAACATCAAGTCCGTGGGCGTGCCGACCTTCTCCGACCAGGTCGTCGTCGCCCAGGGCACGCCGGAGGAGCGGCGGCTGGTCGTGGTCTACGGCTACCGGGGGCGCGTGACCGCGGCGGTGACCGTCAACCGGGCCAAATGGCTGGACCACTACCGGCGCATGATCGAGACCGCGGCCCCGTTCCCACCCGGTCCTGGCGCCGCCGACCACGTCCCGGACGGCGAGCCCGTCCCCTCCGACGTGCCGGACCCGATGGTGCTGTCGCACGGCCCGACCGTCGCGCTCACCGGCCATCTGCCGGACCTCCGCCTGACGCTGCTGCGGCCGGGCTGAGTCCTCGCGCCGGCCCGGCCGCCCCCGCCGGCCGGCGCGACCGCCCCCCACCAGCCCTGGCACCGGCCCGAGGAGCCCCCGCATGTCCACGGACACGCTGTTCGACCGGATCACCGACTACGCCCATCGGGCCGACCCCTACCCGCTCTACGCCGAGCTCCGCGAGCACGGCGTGGCCCGGCAGCAGGACGGCGCCTACCTGGTGGGCACGTACCACGAGATCACCGCGCTGCTCCACGACCCGCGCGTCAGCTCGGACCTCCGCCACCGCGCCGAACCGGACCCCATGCTGGGCGCCCCGGACACAACGCCGTCCTTCATCGGCCTCGACGACCCCCGGCACGACCGGCTCCGCCGCCTGACGATGCGCCACTTCGGCCCGCCCCACTGCCCCGGCCGCGTCGACGCGCTGCGCGGCGACATCGCCCGCATCGCCGAGGAGCTCGCCGACGGCCTCCGCGGCCGGGACCGCGTCGACCTCGTCGACGACTTCGCCTTCCCGCTCCCCGTCACCGTGATCTGCCGACTGCTCGGCGTACCGGAGGAGGACGTGGGACGGGTGCACGAGTGGGCCGACACGGTCGTCGCCGGGCTCGACTTCGCCCCCGGGGAGGACCCGGCGCCCAGCCGGCGCAGGGCCCTGGAGGCGCGGGCGGAACTGGGCTCGTACCTGGGCGAACTGGCCGAGTGGCGCCGGGACCGGCCGACGGAGGACATGCTCTCCGCCCTCGCGAACCACCAGGGTCCGGACGGTCGGCTCACCGAGCAGGAGGTGATGGTCAACTCCGTGCTGCTGCTCATCGCCGGGCACGAGACCACCGTCAACCTCATCACCAACGGCATGCTCACCCTGCTCCGCCACCCGGAGGCGCTCGAACGTCTGCGCGCCGAGCCGGAAATGATGCCGCGGGCCGTCGAGGAGCTGCTGCGCTACGAGCCCCCGGTGCAGTTCCTGCCGCAGCGCACCCCGCTGACCGACATCGAGGTCGCGGGCGTCACGATCCCGAAGGGCGCCCCGCTGATCCTCGTGCTCGCCTCCGGCAGCCGCGACCCCCTGCGGTTCCCCGAGCCCGACCGCTTCGATCCGGACCGGCGGGACAACGAACACCTCGGCTTCGGGGGCGGCATCCACAACTGCTTCGGCGCGCCCCTGGCGCGGATCGAGACCACCGTCGCCCTGACCACGCTGCTGCGCCGGCTCGACGGCGTACGCCTGCTGGAGGACCCGCCCGAGTACCGGCGCAGCCCGGTGCTGCGCGGGCCGCGCCATCTGCACGTCGCGCTCACGGGCGGCGGGTGAGGCGGGCGGCCCCGTAGTGGCCGGTCCCATGGCTGCCGGTCCCATGGCTGCCGGTCCCGTGGCGGGGCCTCACTCGTGGGGGACGACGGCCACGGGGCAGGTCGCGTGGTAGAGGGCGGCGTTCGTCACCGGGCCCAGCCGGGTGGGGCGGTCCCTGCGCCGGCCGACGGCCAGGAGCGCCGCCCGCCGCGTGCCGCGCAGGACGGCCCGGGGGCCCACCTGCGCGCGCACGTCGTGGATCACCCGCACCTCCGGGTACCGCCCGGTCCAGGGGTGCAACGCCTCCCGCAGCTGGAGGCGGAGGCCATGGACGGGCCCGCCGACGGCGTCCGGGGACATCCCCCAGGAGACGAAGGCGGGCGCGGGCACGGGCCGGCCGTGGAGCGCCCGCAGCGGCACGCGCCGGGCGGCCGCCTCGGTGAAGGCGAACTCCAGCAGCCGGCGGTTCGGCCCCTCCAGCCCGAGACCGACCACCACCTCCTCCCGCCGGCCAGCCGCCGGCGGGGAATCCTCCTCCAGACCGTCCGGCACCAGCGCCACGGGCCGCTCGGCCCGCGCCACGACGGAGAGGCAGGCGGAGGGCGGCACGGGCCCCGGCGCCGCGCCGGGCCGGTGCTTGCGCAGCACGGTGAACTCGGAGCGCGCGGTCTCCCGCAGGAGCACCGCGACGGGATCCCCGTCCTCCTCGGCCACCTCCACGAGCAGCTCCGGCCAGCGCTCGCGCAGGGCGCCCAGGACGGCCTCGCCCGTGACCCCGTCCACCGCCGGCCCGCCGTCGTGCGCCCGCCCCAGGGTGCGCACCAGGCGCAGCGGGATCCCGCGCCGGCGGGCGTCGTCCGCGGCCCACCGGGCCAGGTCCACGCTCTCGGCGGAGCCGTCCAGGTGTGCGGTGACCACGGGACTCACGACGGCGGCCTCTCTGTGCGGTGCGGTGCCCTCGCGGGGCACGGACGACGTACGGGCATTGTCGGCCGCCACGATGCCGCCCGCGATCGGGTCCGGTCGAAAGGGTGGCGCTCATGCCGTCCCCTTCGTGGCCGGCTCAAAACTATCGTTTAAAAAACGCTCGTAGCGAGAATGAACGTACTAGGGTCGAACGCGCAAGGGGTGGCGGCCGAAAGGGAGAGGGGCAGGATGGCCATGGACATGCCGGACGTACGGCGGATGGTGCGGTGGGGCGTCCCGGAAGGGGCCGAGGCGCGCGTGGCCGCGCTGTACTGGGAGGCCTTCGGGCGGAAGCTCGGGCCGGCGCTCAACCCTCCCGAGAAGGCACGGGCGTTCCTCGCGGCCCACCTCCACCGGGACCGGGGGGTCACCGCGCTCGTGAACGGGCACGTGGTCGGCGTCGCGGGATACCGGCTCGGCGGGCGCGCGCTGACCGGTGGCGGCGCCAGGGACGTACTGTCCGCCTACGGTACCTTCCGGGGGCTGCCCCGGCTGGCGGTCCTCGCCCTCTTCGAACGGGCCCCCGCCGAGGGCGAACTCGTGATGGACGGCATCGCCGTCGACGCCGCCCACCGCGGCCGCGGCATCGGCGGCCTCCTCCTGCGCGAGGTCGCCGCCGTGGCCGCCGAGGGCGGCTGTCACCGGATCCGCCTGGACGTCATCGACGTCAACCCCCGCGCCCGGGCGTTGTACGAACGCCACGGCTTCACCGCCGTACGCACCGAACGCACGCCGTACCTGCGCGATCTGATGGGATTCGGAGCCGTGACCACGATGCACAGGCCGGTCACGGCGGCGGACGCGACGTCCGCCTCGCACCACGAGGAGACACGATGAACACCCCCGAGGACGCCGCGGCCGGGCGACCGGAGATCCCCACCCGGCTGCTGGTCCACGCGCTCGTCCGCGAGGACGGCACAGTGGACGCCGGCGAGCTGTACAGCGTCGCCGGCCTCCTCGGCATGACCGACCAGCAGGTGCGGCTGTGCGTCAAACGGCTGGTCGCCGAGGGCCGGT
Organism: Streptomyces sp. NPDC044063; assembly: GCF_056434285.1. Classification (NCBI taxonomy): domain Bacteria; kingdom Bacillati; phylum Actinomycetota; class Actinomycetes; order Kitasatosporales; family Streptomycetaceae; genus Streptomyces; species Streptomyces sp. NPDC044063. Next base: position 74,514 of record NZ_JBWKFM010000018.1, on the reverse strand, counting down.
TCAGCCACGAGGGCCGGGGCCGGAAGGCCGTGCTCCGGGCGGTCGCCGATGTGACGGGCTCCATCGCGCCCGACGTGGAGTACGTGCACCACGCCTACCGCCAGGACTGCGGGCTCGCCCCCTGGGACGGCACCTGGCACCTGTTCGCCTTCGCCGTTCCCGAGTCCCGCAGGACCGCCCGCGACGCGCTCCGCGACACCCTCCTCCATCTCGGCGCGGCGCCCCTCCAGGGCGGGCTGTACGTCAGCGCCAACGCGATCGGGGACCTCGTCGAGGCCCGGGCCCGGCACCTCGGTGTCAACAGCTCACTCACCCGCCTCACCAGCACCGACCTGCGCGTCGGCGACGTCACGAACCCGCTCGCCCTGGCCGCCGCCCTGTGGCCCCTGGAGGAGATCGCCGCTCGCTACGAACGGCTGGCCGCCCACGCCGAATCGTGCCGGACGCGGCTGACCGCCGACCCGCGCCCGACGGACCCGGAGCGCATGATCATGGCCGTGGTGCTCGCGGCAGAGTTCAGCCGCGCGATGGAACCGGACCCTCTCCTACCGCCCGAACTCCTCCCGTCCCCCTGGCCGGGCGCGCGAGCCCGCGCCCTGACGGCCACCTGCTGGGCAGCGCTCCCCAAGGACACCCCCGACTCCACCCCGCACCGCCCGGCTCCTCGTTTGTTCCGCCTCTACGAAGAAGCCCTGGTCCCGCCCCGGGACCGCTGAATCGAAGGACCACCGTGCTCACCATCACCGACTACACGTCTCTTTCCGCCGTCCGGATCGCCGCGGCCGTTCAGGCCCGTGAGCTGTCGGCGCTGGAGGTCGCCGACGCGGCCCTGGCCTGTGTCGAGGAACGCGACGCGACCATACGGGCGTTCCGCGAGGTCCTGCCCGTCCTGGCGCGGGAGCGCGCCGCCGAGGTCGACGCGCGCGTTCGCCGGGGCGAGCGGCTTCCTCTGGCCGGCGTTCCGCTGGGCATCAAGGGCAGCGAAGGCCTGGAAGCGTTCCAGAGCGAACGTCTGACGGCGGCCGGTTGCGTGCCCGTCGGCCTGACCTCCGTGCCGCATCGTGGCAGTGGCTGGCAGACCTACGGCCATACGGAACGGGGGCCCACCACGAACCCTCTCGACCCGGATCGTTCTCCAGGTGGTTCCTCGGCGGGTTCGGCGGCTGCGGTGGCCGCCGGCATGGTGCCTCTCGCGACGGGGTCCGACGGTGCCGGATCGGTCCGTATCCCCGCCGCGTGGTGCGGCATCACGGGGCTCAAGCCCACCAACGGGGCGTTCCCCGCCCGCGATCGCGCCGGCCTCAACACCCCCGGCCCCCTCGCCCGCCACGCCCACGACGCCGCCGCCTACCTCCAGGCCCTCTCGGCTCATCAGGGAACCGCTCCGGGGCCGTCGTCGTGCACGGTGGCCTGGTCGGCGACGCTCGGTTTCGCCGACACCGCGCCCGACATCGCCACCACCGCGCGAGCCGCTCTCCAACGCCTCCTCGACACCGGTCCGCTCACCCTCACCGACACCGATGTACGCCTGAGCGACCCCGCCCCCGCGTGGACCGGCCTGCGCGGCGCGCGGCACGACCAGCCCTCGGACATCACCGCACTGATCAGCGACAACGACCGCCGCCTACGGGAACTGTTCGACCGGGTGGACATCCTGGCCACCCCGACCACGCCCCACCCGCCCCACGGCCACGACGGGCCGGGCCGGCGGATGAGCGTGGCCCTCACCTGGGCCTTCAACATCAGCGGACACCCCGCCATCACCATCCCCGCCGGCACCACCCCCACCGGCGAACCCGTCGGCCTCCAACTCATCACCCGACACGGCGGCGAGCGCCTCCTGCTCCACCTCGCCATGGAAGCGGAGGCAGAGGCGGCACGGCGCCGAGGGGGGCTCTCAGGCGTCCTGTGACACGCCGAGATCGTGGCGCATGGCGGTTCTCATGGCGCGGATCAAGTTCCATATGTCGTGCTGGGCTTGGGCGGCGGTCTCCATCGTCTCGCCGGGTGCGGGGGCGTCCCGTTCGAGACGCTTGATCAGGCCGTAAGCCGTGTTCAGGGCTTGATTGACGGCACCCGCGCGCATGAGTACGTCGTCGGGAGCGATCATCTGTGCCTCGGAGTACCGGTCGCGGTGAGCGCTCTTCGCCTCCTCGAGCACGGCCCTGTCGGAGTCCTCCACGCTACCCTCCCTCATGACATGCAGGTGCCGGTTGAGCGCCGTGGTGAACTGCCGGGCATCCCGGTTGAGCTCCACATAGCACGTGCGTCTGAGTAAGCGGTCCTCGCGGTCCTCCTCATGGGCACGAACGAGCTCTATCTCCCGGCGCTTCGCACGTGCGGAACCCCGCTGGGTGAGGAGCGACCCTCCGAGGGTTCCCGCGACACCTGCCAGCGCGATGATCACTGAACTGAGATCCACCCCAAGCACTCCATGAAATCCTCCGGCCCCATGCCCACTGCTCGCGGCCCGGACCGCCGAGTCTGCCCGCTCCCACCACACCACGGCTCGGCACCCCCCGGGTGATGGGCGGGGCACCGCTGGGGCGAACGGTATCGAGGGCGGACTCATCGTGGCGCTTCGAGCGGCAGACGCGCGACGGCCACCGCCGCAGGGCGGGCTGCCAAACGGTAATAGCGGCCAGCCCTGGGGGATCGCGTCAGGCCCTGCGGTAGCTGTCGGTGGGGCCGCCCCAACCGCCCTTGGGACCGTCGAAGTCGATCGCGAGCGCCGAGCCGTCCGGCTTCACCTTCAGGTGCCCCAGGCCGCGCCCGCCGTCCTTGCCGCCCTCGCAGGTCAGAGTGATGGTCGCAGATTCCTGCCCGTCCTTCTCGCCAGGCACGAACGTGCCCGCGCACGACAGCTTCGCGCCCTTGGCCGTGGCCTTGCCGTTGGCCACGGTCAGGGTGTCGAGCGTGTCGTCGTCGGGAGTCCCGATGGACTTCCACGAACCGGCGGCCCGCTCCATCAGCGTGCCCTTCGCCTTACCTGGCTCCGGCTTCTTCTCGGAGCCGGCGGAACTCGCTTTGACCTGCGGCGCTTCCTCGCCCTTACTACTGTCGTTGCCGCATCCGGCAATCGTCACGACGGCGACGAACGACGCGGCCGCTATCCGGGCTGCCTTGCGCACCAGGTCCTCTTCTCCTTGCCCAACATGAACACGTCAGCCTAGGACATTCCTTTCAACGACGAGGTGACCGGCATCAAGGCAACAGTCAGTGGTGCCTGACGGTCTGGCCTTCATGAGCCACGACCTTGCGGCTGGGAGGGGAGCGGCCTGGGGAACGCTGGTGTGCGCACCCGTCCGGCATCGTTGATGTCATCCGTGGATGTCAGAGGAATGGGTACTCTCTGCCGTTCCTCGTGTGCCGTTGCGTCGCGCTCGATACCATCCGACAAGATCGAGGAGGGGGAGGGTGATGGCGACGTTCAATGTGCGTCCGGACATCGACGCGGCCGCGTCAAAGCTGTCCAGCACCGTCGGGGCGAAGCGAGAGATCCAACGGCTTCCCGAGGTGTTGTGGGAGGGAGAGACCGTGGAGATGCTCGCCACGGGTGTTTACGGCAAGGGCAATGGCCTGTTGGCGATGACGAACCAGCGCCTGGTGTTCTTCTTTCACGGCCTGCTCGGACAGCAGGTGGAGGACTTCCCGTACAGCCGGATCAGCTCCGTGCAATGGTCAGGCGGCATGCTGATGGGCACGCTCACGGTGTTTGCCTCGGGCAACAAGGCGGAGATCAAGCAGGTATCGAAGGCCCAGGGGAAAGCACTTTCGGATCGTCTGCGCATGCGGATCGCTAATGGAGGTGCACCGAGCCTCGCGGCCTCCGCGGTACCGGCGCCCGCGCCTGCTCCCGCCGGTGACATCGCATCACGTCTCGCAACGTTGGACCAACTGCGCGCGGCCGGTGCGATCACGGATGCCGAGTACAGGGATCGACGGACAAAGATCCTCGACAGCCTCTAAGGCGTGTCTGACGGGTCAGTGACAAACAGAGGCGAGGTCTCGTTCCAGGGCATCTGGAGCGGGGTGATCTCAGCGACGCGGAGTGGGGCAGGCTGAAGTCACACTTGCCGGGGAACGTGGGGCGGGGCGGGCGTTGGAAGTGCCACCGCAAAGTGATCAACGGGATTCTGTTCCGGCTGCGGGCCGTCCAAGCCGATGCCGATACACAGGGGCGCATCGACTGGTCGATGGCGAAGCGTGGACTCGACGGTCTGACGGGCCCACCAGCATGCTGAGGACGCCCGCCGCAGGACCCCGAAGGTACCGGGCAGGCGAGCCCGGCCTGCCCACCACCGGGACGACGAAGGGATCGGCCGCCCCCGCGACGGGCTCACTACGAAGGTCCACTTGGTTGATGAAGGCGGCCTGCGGCCCTTGGCCCTGCTGATCACTCCAGGGCAGTGGGGCGACACACCTCAGATGATTCCGGTCCTGGATCGCATCCGCGTCCCCCGTCCCCATGGTGGGCACCCGCGCACCCGCCCGGACCACCTCAGCGGCGATCGCGCCTACAGCTCTCGGCGCAATCGCCGCTACCTGCGCCGTCGGCAGATCAATCACACCATCCCCGAGCCGAGGAACCAGCGGGCCAACCGCCTTCGGCGGGGCAGCCGAGGCGGCCGGCCCACCAGCTTCGACAAGGACCGATACATTCGCAGAAACGAAGTGGAACGACTGATCGGAAAGTTGAAGATCAACCGGGCTGTTGCCATGAGATTTCGACAAACGGGCCTATGCATTCCACGGCACCATGACCGTTGCTGCCATTCGCCTGTGGCTTCGCGCTTGACCCGCCAGACGAGTCTCTAGGATGCCTGGCCCTGCACAGCCAACTCATCGTTGCGCTCTGTAAGGAACTTGATCAGGCCGTCCACACCGCTTTGCTGGATCTTCTCGTTGAACTGCTGCTGGTACGTCTGGATGAACCACGCACCCGTCATGTTCAGGTCGTACACCCGCCAGCCCCCCGCCGTCTTGTACACACGGTAGTCGAGCTGTACCGGCAGGCCGTTCGTCAACGTCACTGTTTTCACCACGACGTCGGTGTCGTCTGGGGACGCACGGAACGGCGGGTATTGAATCGGCTCCGGCTCCGGCAGCTGTTGTGCAAGCGCGTCCGCGTACGTACGGACCAGCAGCCACGTGAGCTGCTTGACCAAGCTCGCTTGCTGCGCAGGTGTCGCCGTCCTCCAGTGGCGGCCCGTCGCGAGCTGTGTGGTGCGGCGGAAGTCGATGTGCGGGGCGAAGTACTTCTCCACGATCGCGCCGAGGCGGGCACTGTCACCTCGGCCAAGCGACTGTGCCCGGGCCTCGTCCAGTATCTGCGAGGGCACGGTCTTCACGAGCTCCTGCGGGTTCATGATCTCCCCTGGCATAGCGTGGGTACTATTCAGTCGCACCCTAGATGATCACGCATGGAGCTGGACCTATTCTGGCCATGCCGTGTCCCACGGCGCAGTTCACATCCGTCCGGGACGGCGACACCCCCGGAGTTGGTCCGATGGGGATGCACCGCGTGCTGCCGCAGGCTGGATCACTCCCACCCGCTACCGGGTCGAGCCCTATCGGTCACCTACCGGACCTGCCGCGGACGAAACCGAGCGCGCCGCCCTGCACCCGACCGGACCGGTCAATCGCCAGGTTGCACCCATCGACGCCACAACGGCCGTGCCTGTTACGCGCAAGCGCGCGGGCCTGGTCGCGCGCGCCCGCCAAGCTGTGCCGACCACGTCGCGCGCTCGCACGCCATGGCAATCAGCTCCGGATGTCCCAAGGCATGAGCGGCCGTGTGCGCGAACTTGCAGCACACCGCGTAGACGGCGAACGCCTCTTCCCGCTCGTGGCCGGTCGAGACCTCGGCGAGTGCACGTGCTTCACGGAAGAGGTCCGGCAGGCACCGCAGGATCGCCCTGAGACTTGCCCAGAGCAGCGGCAAGGTCAGCCTGCGGCATGCCCAGCCGAAGGCGGGCACGGCGTACGCGGCGGCCTATCTCCTCGGCTTCCTCCAGCATCAGCGCACCTCCCTGTCCGCTGTCGCGGGGACGTGCCGGCGGGACTCATGGGTTCGAGGGCAAGACATCATGGCTCCGTCCGTTCCGCGTTGTGCTCGTACGCCGAACGGTACCGATGCCAGGGCGCAGCAGGCACGTGACCAGAGCATCGACGCCACCTGCCGCCCTGCGACACGATCCTCGCACCCCGACCGCCAGGCCCTGAACAACGATCAACTACACCTTCAGGTCGAGCAGCAGGGCCATCAGGCCGACCAGGGTGGCGCTGCTGACGATCTCGCGGCGGGTGATCATGCCGGGGATGTCGGCCAGCGGGATCCACTCCAGGCGGTCCGATTCGTTGCGTTCCGTCGGTTCACCGATGCGGTGGGACCCCTCGGCGCGGAAGACGAAGTGCTGGGCGTCGGTGATGCCCGCCGCCGGCTGTGCGTAGATCAGCTCTCGCATCGTCTCCGGGCGCCAGCCGGTCTCCTCCTCCAGCTCCCGGGCGGCGGCGTCCACGGGGCTCTCGCCGTCCTCGACCAGCCCCATCGGCAGCTCCCACGCCCACGTGTCGGTGACGAAGCGGTGGCGCCACATCATCAGGACCCGCTGCCGCCCGTCGACGGCCGCCGTGACGGCCACGTCCCGCAACCGCACGACGTGGTAATCGGTACGGACACCGTCCGGCTGCTCCACATCCAGCGAACGCACCCGCACCCACGGCGTGTCATGAAGGCTGCTCTCACCATGAACCGTCCACCGCATGCCGTGGTTCTGCGGCATGTCAGCCTCTTCTCTCCGTACGTTGATCATTGGGTAGAGAGTAGACAACCGTGCCCAGGCAGCGGACGGCCGTTTCCCAGGCTCGGGTGACCGCCTGGTGGGCGTGGGTCGTGGTGGTGGGGGTGTCGCCGGAGAGGTGGGTGCGGGTGCCTACGTGGACGTGGAGGCGGGGGCGGCGGAGGGGGGCCGTCATCAGGCCCGCGAGCTGTTTGGCGGGGGTGCCGGAGGTCAGGCGGCGGGCGCCTGCCTGGCCCAGGGGGACGATCGGGGCGCCCGTCGCGCGGACCAGCCGGGAGAGTCCGCTGCGGAAGGGGCCCGGCGCCCGCTCCGCGGCGTCCCGGCGCCGGGGGAGGCCGCCCTCGCCGTAGATGAGGACGACCCGGCCGTCGGCGAGCGCGGCCGCGGCGTCGTCCAGGGCTCCGGCCGCCCGCCGGGTGCCCCGGTGCACGGGGATGTGTCCCTCGCGGTCCAGCAGCCGGCCGAGGACGGGGATCCGCCAGAGTCCGGCGGTGGCCATCACCACCGGCCGGACGTCCAGCCGGTGGAGGGCGGCGAGCACGATCGCCGGGTCGGCGAGCGACGTGTGGTTCGCCACGACGACGCTGCCCGGCGCGACGGCCGCGCCGGGGTCGGCCGTGACCGTGAGCCGTCCGAGGGCCGGGACGACGGCGGTCGCGAGGGTGCTGAGCATGCGGGAATCCTTGGTTCGACGGGACGCCCCCTCATCCTCCGCCCGCCGCCCGGCCCGGCGCCTGAGTATCCCTACTCAGGACAGCAGGCCGTCGTAGTCCGGGAGCTTGAAGGCCCTCTCGTAGTAGCCGCCCTCGAAGTCCGTCGAGCGGTTGCCGATGTTGGCCGTGATCGTGTAGCCGTCCTCGGTGAGCTCCTCGCGGCAGCGCTCCTTGCCCTCGCCCTTCTCCTCGCCGTGGTCGCGGGTGCAGATGGCGTCGACGGGGTAGCCGGCGGCCTTCAGGTCCTTCTTGGCGGACGACGACGAGGTGCGGGCGGTGACGAACACGACGGCCATGCCGTGGTCGTGGGCCCACCGGGCCACCTCCAGGACCGGCTTGTTCGCCCGGCCCGGGTGGTAGTAGGTCTCCAGCGCCGTGTTGTCGATGTCCAGGACGACGGCCGGCTTCCCGCCGGCCTTCTCCGCGTGGCCCCGCAGCCACGGGATCGCGGGGGCCACGGCCTTCTTCACGTCGGACTGCCAGGTCTGGTAGCTCGGCGCCGACCCCGCCGGGGCGGCCTGTGCCGGAACGGCCGGCAGCGCGAGGGCCGCCAGCGCGGCGAGAGCGGTCGTGCGCAGCGTCGTCCTGAGGGACATGGGGGGCGATCCTTCCGATGGGTGGCATGTGCCGGTCAGAAAGATCACCAGTACGGAAGGACGTCCGGGCGACGGGAAGGTGTCCCGGGCGTGAAGAGTCCGCACCGGGGGGGGGGGTGGGGGGGGGGGGGGGGGGGGAGGGGGGGGGGGGGTAAAGACGCTTCAAGCACAATAAAACCCCCTCCCCTC
>NZ_JBWKFM010000018.1:56292-66203 GCF_056434285.1 Streptomyces sp. NPDC044063 | reverse complement strand
GGCCAAAGAAAAGCGCCCGAAAAAGGACGAGGGGGGGGAGAAGGGCCCCCCCCCCCCCCCCGCGGGCCTCACAGGCGTTCGAAGCCCCGGACCCGCTCCCAGTCCGTCACCGCGCTCTCGAACGACTCCAGTTCCGTCCGGGCCGCCTGGGCGATGTGGCCGACGACGTCCTCGCCGAAGGCCTTCGCCGCGACCGCGCTGTTCTCCCACCGGTGGAGCGCCTCGGCGAGCGTGCTCGGCAGGCGCGGGACGGTGGGGTCGGCCAGCGCGTTGGACGCGTGGGGCGCCGGGAGCGGGAGTTCGTTCTCGATGCCGTGGAGGCCGGCGGCCACCGCGGCGGCCATCGCGAGGTAGGGGTTGGCGTCGCCGCCCGGGACCCGGTGCTCGATGCGCAGCGAGTGGCCGGCGCCGACGACGCGGACAGGGCAGGTGCGGTTGTCGCGGCCCCAGCCGATGCCGGTCGGGGCGAAGGCCCCGGGGCGCAACCGCTTGTACGAGTTGATGTTGGGGGCCATCAGCAGCGTGAAGTCGGCGAGGCAGGCGAGCTGTCCGGCGATGAAGTGGCGCATGAGGTCGGACATGCCGTCCTCGGCCGCCGGGTCGGCGAGGACGGCCGAGCCGTCGGTGCCGCGCAGCGAGAGGTGGATGTGGCAGGAGTTGCCCTCGCCCTCGTCGAACTTGGGCATGAAGGTGACGGCGCGCCCCTCCTGCGCGGCGATCTGCTTGACGCCGTTCTTGAAGAAGACGTGGTTGTCGCAGGTCCGCATCGCCTCGTCGTAGCGGAAGACGATCTCGTACTGGCCGGGGTGCACCTCCCCGCGCGCGGTCTCCATGCGCAGCCCGGCCCGGGTCATCTCGCGGCGTATGCGGCGGACGAGCGGCTCGACGCCGCCGAGGCCCTGGAGGGAGTAGTCGACGTTGTAGCGGGTGCCCGTCTCCAGCCCGTGGTAGCGGCGGTCCCAGGCCTCGTCGTAGGAGTCGTTGAAGACCAGGAACTCCAGCTCGGTGCCGGCGAACGCGGCCAGGCCGCGGTTCGCGAGGCGGTCGAGCTGCTCGCGCAGGACGTGGCGGGGGGCGACGCGTACGGGCTCCCCGTCCGGCCAGGCGGCGTCGGCGAGCACCAGGGCGGTGCCGGGGTCCCAGCCGGGCATCCGTACGGTGCTCGCGTCGGGGCGCAGGACGAAGTCCCCGAAGCCGCTCTGCCAGGCGTCGATGGCGTAGCCGGGGCCGGTGTTCATCTCGGCGTCGGTGGCGAGCAGGTAGACGCAGGCGTTGAAGCCGTTCGCGGCGGCCTCGTCGAGGAAGTAGGGCGCCGCGAGGCGGCTGCCCTGGAGCCGGCCCTGGAGGTCGGGCACGGCGACGACGACCTCCTCCAGGCGGCCGGCCTCGGCCTCGGCGCGCAGCCGTTCGAAGTCGGACCGGGTGGCGTCCGTCATCGCTTGCCCTCCTCGGAAACGGCGGTGGCGAGGGGGTTGGCGACGCGGCCGTGGACGACGTCGAAGCCCTCGTCCTTCTCGGCGCGGTCGTGGAATCCGCCGCCGAGCAGCTGCTCGCGGTTGAGCGCGACGCGGTCGAAGTCGGGCGCGAGGAGGCCGAAGCCGTCGAAGCGGTCGGCGAGTTCGGGGAAGCGGGCGTGGTAGCGCTCGATCTCCGCGCGGACCATGGCCCAGAAGGTGTCCTCGGGCACGTCCAGGTGCTCGGCGACCAGCGGCGCGAAGAAGCGGAAGTGGCCGGCGAAGACGGCGCTGAGCAGGGAGTGGGCGAGCTCGTGGGCGGGCCAGCGGAGCAGGATGCGGTCGGCGCGCTCGGTCAGGGACGCGTACTCGGGGTGGTCGCCCGGCAGGAGGTTGACGTCCTCGGCGAAGTCCTTGACCGCGATGCCGATCGGGGTGTCCTTGGCGTCGTAGAGGACGACGGTGTTCTCGCCGTGCGGGCAGAACGCGGTGCCGTAGCGGTAGAGGTAGTGCAGCAGTCCGGGCAGCAGGGCTGCGAAGAACGTCCTCAGCCATTCCTCGGCCGTAAGGCCCGAGCGCTCCACGAGTTCGGTGACGAGCGCGCGGCCGTCGGAGCCGGTCTTCAGCAGGGCGGCCATCGTACGGGCCTGCTCGCCGTCGGCGAGGAGGGCGCCCACGGGCTCGCGCCAGACGGCGCCCAGCAGCTCGTGGAAGCGGTAGGGGGCGTCCGTCACCGCGTCGTAGAGGGGGTGGGCGACGGAGACGGCGGCGACCTCGCCGAGCGGGTGGAAGCGCAGTTCCTCGCTCAGGAACGGGTCGTTCGCGCGGATGCCGTGCAGCCAGGCGCTGACGTCCGGGGCGGCGTGGGTGGGTTCGGTCTTCAGGCCGCGCCACACCAGGGTGTTGCGGATGAGCAGGGGCACCTTGACGTTGCGGCGGTGCGGGTGGTCGAGATTGGCGAGGGTGCGGATCGACTGGAGCGGACGGTAGCGGTCCGGGCTCTCGCCGAGCCGGACGATGCGGCCGTCGGCGAGGTAGGAGGCGAAGAGGGTCTCGACGGCCTCGTCCCAGTGGAAGGGGTGCACCGGCAGCCAGGCGAAGTCGGACGCGTCGTGGGGTCCGTCGGCGCAGGCCGCCTCCAGCGTGGCGGCGAACCGCTCGCGGACGTCGTCGTCCAGCTCCTCCTTCAGGAGGGTCTCGGCGTCCAGGCCCGGGACGCCCGCGTAGGTGGCGAGACCGGTGTGGACGGCGGCCCAGATCAGGTGGACGGCGTCGGCGGTCTCGGGGGCGTACGCGGCGGAGTCGGCGGCGGAGAAGCCGAGGCGGCCCTTGTTGAGCAGCATGCAGGGGTGGCCGTCCTGGTAGGCCTCCAGGTCGAGGTGGTCCAGGTCGGCGAGGCGGGCGGCGGGCAGGGCCCGGGCGAGGGCCTGGGCGTCGGCGCGGCGGGTGGCGGTGAGCTCGCGCAGCACCTCGGCGGTGGTGGGGCCGTCCCAGCCGAGCCCGGTGCGGGCGTCGAGCAGGAAGAGCTCGGGGCCGGCGTCGCCGTCGGCGGGGGCCGGGTGGCGTACGGGCGTACCGGCCAGGCGCCAGGTGGCGAAGGTGCCGCGGGCGGCGCGGAAGGTCCAGTGGACGCCGTCGGCGAAGTCGAGGCGGTACGCGTCGGTGCCGGCCGCCGCGTCGGGCCGCGGCGTCAGCAGCTCCTCGTAGGCGAACTCCTCGACGGCCTTGACCAGCAGTCGGCGTCCTGCCTCGGCCCAGGTGTCTCGGGTGGCGCGGTTCATCGGTCGTACTCCTTGGCGTACACGGGTGCGTCGACGGGGTGGGCGACGGGTTCGGTGACGGGAATCTGTTCGGGGGTGGGCTCGGGGGTGGGCTCGGGGGTGGCGGGAAGGGGCGCGGTGCCCTGGGCGGTGATGGCCGGGGCCGTCGCCAGGGAGGCCACGGCGACGCAGGCCAGGGCCGCGGCGGCGACCGTCAGCGGCAGGGCGAGGTCGTGGGAGACGACGGCCGCCGAGATCAGGGGGGCGGCGAGCAGGCCGGCGGAGCGTACGGTCTCCACGGCGGTGAAGGCGGGGCCCGCGGTGCCGGTGGTCCGGAACATCCGCATCTCCACGGCCACCTGGGCGAGTCCCAGCCCCAGGCCGGCCAGCAGCCGGCCGCTGACGAGCGTGGGCAGACCGTCGGCGGTGTACTGCCACAGGAACCCGGCCGCGCAGATGAGGGCCGACACCGGCAGCAGCCGGCTGCCGAACCGGTCGTGGCAGCGGCGTGCCAGCGGCAGCGTCGCCAGGGCGCCCACGCTGGGCAGGAAGAACAGCACGGCGCCGCCCATGGAGCCGCTGCCCAGGTCCTCGGCGAACTCGGTGAAGAACGGGCGGGCCACGGCGATCGCGAAGTCGAAGGCGACGCCGATCAGCGCGGCCTGCGCCAGCGGCAGCCAGCGGCTGCGGCGCGGTCCGGCGGTCCGGGACGGGCCGGGCGCGGCCTTCGACGGCGTCTCCTTCTCCCCGGCCGGCAGCCGGCGCAGGACGCGCAGGATGAGGACGGCGAGGATCACGTCGACGACGGCGAACGCCGAGACGCCCAGCCGCGGGTCGGGCAGCGCGAGCACGCCCGCGCCCACCAGGGTCGCGGCGACCGCCGCGACGTGGAAGACGAGGACGATGGAGCGCACCGCGGCCAGTTCGGCGTGCTCGGCGTCGCTCTGCTTCTCGACCGCCTCGCGGGTGTGCTCGGCGATGAAGGCCGGGTAGGCCAGCAGCAGCGAGGCGTTGGCGGCCACGGAGGCCGCCGACAGCGCGGTGAAGGCGGCGTAGCTCGGGGCGAAGCCGAGGACGATGTCGATGACGGCCGCCGAGCACAGTCCGGTGACCACGAGCTGGTGGAGGGGCCGGCGGCGGGCCGCCAGCCCCCACAGCGGGAGCGCGATCAGCCCCACGATGCGGCAGATCCACAGGTACAGGCCCGTCGCCCCCGGGTCGTCGACGCCGTAGAGGCGCTCGAAGAGCTGGGGGAGGAAGGGGGCCAGCGCGGTCTCGGCGATCAGGTAGAGCGCGATCACGGCGATCAGGACGGCCCGCAGTGGCAGGCCCGATCGCGCGGGTGCCGCTCCCCCGGCCTGCCGGGCCGCGGTCACCGGAGGGTTCCGATCGGATCCTGATGCGGGGCGGCCGCGGGCGCGGGGGCGGCACCGGGGACGCCGAAGGTCGTCCAGGCGGCCCGCTCCGGGACGGGCAGGACGGTCCGGCCGCACACGGCGTTGAGGATCTTCGCGGCGCGCCAGGCGCCGAGGGTGAGGTCGGGGGCACCGACGCCGTGGGTGTGCATCTCGGCGTTCTGGACGTAGAGGGTGCCGCCGACGCGCGGGTCGAGGGCGACCCGGTAGTCGCCGTCGACGCGGTAGCGTCCCCGCTCGTCCCAGTCGACGAGGTCGTCCATGGTGTCGAGGAAGGCCGGGCGGGTGGCACCGTAGCCGGTGGCCGCGACGATCGCTGAGGTGCGGACGGTGAACTCGCCGTCCTGCGGGCCGTGGTGGCAGGTCAGGGTGTAGCCGTCGGCGTCCGCCTCGACGGCGCGCAGCTCGATGCCGGGGTGGAGGTCGGCGCGGGGGCGGCCGCCGCCGATGGTGCGCTCGTAGAGCTCGTCGTGGATCGCGCCGAGGGTGTCGGCGCTGACGCCCTTGTACAGCTGCCACTGCTCGCGGACGAGCTGCTCGCGGCGGTCCTCGGGCAGGGCGCGGAAGTAGCTGATGTAGTCGGGCGTGAAGTGCTCCAGGCCGATCTTGGAGTACTCCATCGGCGCGAAGGCGGGCGTGCGGGCGAGCCAGCGGGTGAACGGGCCGCCCTCGCCCAGGCCGTCCTGACGGCGGAGGAGGTCGAGGACGACCTCGGCGCCGGACTGGCCGGCCCCGATGACGGTGACGTCGTCGGCGGCGGCCAGGGCCTCGCGGTGGATGCGGTAGTCGGCGCTGTGCAGCACCCGGCCGCGGTGCTCGTCGGTGAGGAAGGGCCGCAGCGGCTCGGGCACGACGGGGTTGGTGCCGACGCCGAGGACGATCTGACGGGCCAGGACCCGGGTGACGTCACCCTGGGCCGAGCTGTAGGTCAGGGCGAAGGCGTCGGCGCCGCCGTCCCACTCGACGGCGGTGACGCGGGCGTCGAAACGGCAGGACGGCAGGCTCTCGGCGACCCAGCGGCAGTAGTGGTCGTACTCGCGGCGCGGGATGAGGAAGCGCTCGGAGAAGAAGAACGGGAACATCCGGTCGTGGGACCGCAGGTAGTTGAGGTACGACCAGGGGCTGGTGGGGTCGGCCATGGTCACCAGGTCGGCCAGGAAGGGCACCTGGAGGGTGGTGCCCTCCATGAGCAGGCCGGGGTGCCAGGAGAAGGCGGGCTTGGCATCGAGGAAGAGGGCGTTCAGCTCCGGCGCGCCGTCCGCGAGGGCGGCCAGGGAGAGGTTGAACGGGCCGATGCCGACGCCGACGAGGTCGTAGGGGGTCTGGGCGCTCACCGCAGGGCCTCCGCGAGGGGGTTGGGAAGGTCGATGTAGACGGACTGCGTGTGGACGTCGCCGACGAGCTCGTCGAGCCCGTCCACGCAGGTGAGGTAGTTGCCCTTGCAGCGCAGGACCGGTGCGTCGAGCAGCAGGTCCAGCAGCGTCCGGGCGCCGGGCTCGGCGGCGCGCAGCCGCTCCAGCCGGGCGCGCAGCACCCGCAGCAGGTCGTCCTCGCCGGCCAGGCCCTGGGCACCCATGGCGCCGACGAGGCCCAGCAGGTTGCTGATGAAGAGGTAGTAGCCGACCCGCTCGTCGACGAAGGCGTCGGCGAAGACGAGTTCGACGTCGTCGGTGGCGCCGGGCAGGAGCCGTTCGATGTCCGCGAGGCGGGACTCGGCCAGGTAGTAGCCCTGGCTGTCGCGGTACCAGCCGGCGGCGGGCAGGCCGTCCTCGCCGAGGGCGACGAGGGTGTTCTGGTGGTGCGGCTCCAGCGCGATGCCGTAGCGGGCCTGGAGCCGGATCAGCGGGACGGCGAGGACGTCGAGGTAGCCCTCCAGCCAGCGGGCCGCGGCCTCGGCGACCGTGATGCCGTGGGTGCGGGCGGCGCGCGTCACCGCCTCGGCGAGCAGCGAGCGGTGGGCCGGGGCCGATCCGTCGCCGGGGCCGGTGCGTTCGGCCAGCAGGCCGGCGACGCACAGCCCCTCGCGGGTGCCGCCGCGGAAGGGGTTGTCGCGCAGGGCGGTCTCCAGGCCGGTCTCGGCGCCGGAGGTGCCGGCGGAGATCCAGGCGAAGTCGCGGAGGATGCCGAAGGCGGGGTGTTCGGCGCGCAGCCAGTCGGCCGGGCCGGCGGCCAGCAGCCGGGCGGCGCTGACGCCGAGGCGCATCTCGCCGCGCAGGTTGTTGCGACGGGAGTTGGTAATGCGCATGCCGAGGGAGAGCTTGAGCATCACGTCGGCGTCGGGCCGGTGGACGGTACGCACCGAGGACGTCGGGTACCAGGGGGCGCCGGCGGGGCCGAGCGGGATCAGCAGGCCGTCGTCGACGAGCTTCCGCACCTCGGGCCGGTCGAGGACCTCACGGGCCTGCCAGGGGTGCGCGGGCACGGGCAGGGTGCCGGCGGGCAGGTCAAGGCCGGCGGCCAGCGGGCGGAGCAGCTCGGCGACCGGGCGGCCGTCGTGGCTCTCCCCCACCACGATGTCGGGGTGGGCGGCGAACCAGTGGAGGGCGAAGGAGCCGCGCAGCTCGGGTGAGAAGGCGGCGAGTTCGCGTTCGGTCGCCTCCTCGCGGCTCTTGGGCGCCGGGTGGAAGGGGTGTCCCGTCAGCAGGGCCTGTTCGGCGTCGAGGAAGGGGGTCGGGCCGGTGGTGCCGGGGGTCTCGGCGCGGCGGGCGGCCAGGTGGGCGGCGACGCGGCCGGCGGAGTTCAGGACCCGTCCCGCGGCGTCGGTGCCGAGGTGGGCGGGGTGGCCGCGGCCGGTGGTGGACTCGCGGATCGCGGCCGAGGCGACGAGGGTGGCGTCGGCGCGCGGCGGGACGTCGCGGCCGGTGCCGGCGACGACGGGGGTGCCGAAGCGGTGCCAGCCGGTGGCCGAGCGGTAGCGGACCGGGACGTCCAGCCGCAGCGCGCTGGCCGGGAAGTCGAGCGCCAGGTCCCGGCCGGCGGCGGGGACGTCGGTGGCCGTCTCGCGGACGTAGGCGCGCAGGAGCGTCTCGGTGGCGGCGGCGTCGGCGGCGTCGAGCGGATCGGGGTGGTCGAGGGGGTCCGGTCCGGCTGCCGTGGGCGGATGCGGCGGGAGGGTCATCGGGGGACTCCGGGGTACGGGGGCGGGCTCGGGGCGCCGGGCGGCGGGGACCGGCGCCGGGGCGTGTCCTACGGGCCGGTGCCGGCCCGTAGGACACGCCCTGAGCGGTCAGAGCAGGATGCGGTCGGCGACGGGGTGGCCGAGGAAGGAGTGCATGGCGAACTCCCAGCCGTAGGAGCCGGCGTAGGGGAAGACGGCGATGTCGCCGGCGCGGACGCGGTCGACGCGTACGTCCCGCAGGAGGGTGTCCTCGGGGGTGCAGAGCTCGCCGACGAACGTGACGCGGCGGTCGGCGGCCTCGGGGCGCGGGCAGTCCTCGGGCCACTCCTCGACGGGCAGGACCGCGACGTTGTGGACGATGTCCCAGGAGGTGGGCAGCTGGAAGTGGTTGATGCCGCCGCGGAGGGCGGCGAACGACTGCCCGTAGGAGTGCTTGACGTCGGTGACCTCGGCGGCGTACCAGCCGCAGTCGGCGACGAGGAAACGGCCGGGCTCGAAGGCGACCTTGACGCCGGCCGGGGGTTCCAGCTCTGCCATGAGCTCGCCGAAGCGGGCGGTGTCGAACGGCTTCTCGCCCTTGAAGTCGCCCTCGAAGTCGACGCCGATGCCGCCGCCCACGTCGATGTGGCGGAGGTCGATGCCGAGCTCGGCGGCGGTGGCGACGCTCCACTCCAGGCACCAGCGCACATACGCCGCGTGGCTGTCGGCGTCGAGGTTGTTGGAGGCGGCGTGGATGTGGAAGCCGATGAGGTCGATGCCGGGCAGGCCCTGGGCGATGCGGACGGCGTCCGCGACGTCGGGCTCGGGCACGCCGAACTGGGAGGCCTCGCCGCCCATGTGGAGGGAGCCGGTGACGGGGATCTCGGCCGGGTTGACGCGCAGCGCGACGCGGGCGGTGGTGCCGCGCTCCGTGGCGATGCGGCTGATGCGGTGGAGCTCCAGGGGGCTCTCGGCGTTGATGGCCTCGGCGCCCGCCTCGACCAGGCCGGTCAGGACGGGGACGGACTTGGCCGGTCCGGCCGCGAGGACCGGCGTCATGGTGCCGGGCGCGACGGGCTTGGCGGCGGTGGCGAGGGCGAGTTCGGACAGCGAGGCGACCTCGAAGCCGTCCACGTACGGGGCGAGCGCCTCGATGATGCCGGGGAAGGAGTTGGCCTTGACGGCGTAGTGGACGGCCGCCCAGGAGGGCAGGGCCGCGCGCAGCTCGCGGGCCCTGCCCGCGGCGACGTCGCCGTCGTAGAGGTAGGCGGCCACCGGGGTTCCGGTCCCGGCGAGTTCGAGGAGCCGGCTCCGTACGTGCGCGGGGAGGGTGTCCTGCGGGTGGGCGGAGCGGGGCGCTGCGGACGGCGGGAGTTCTATGGACACGGCGGCTGCCTTGCTGCTGGGGAGGGACGTTCGGTGCGGGGCGGGGGCCGGGAGGTCAGGCCTGGCGCAGCGGGCGCACGATCATGGTGTGCGGGCGCCAGCCGGGGTAGGGCTCCATGGTGCCGACGGGGGTGAACCCGTAGCCGGCGTAGCGGCCCAGGACGACGGCGTTGCCGTCGGCGACCAGGGCGGCCGCCCGCTCCTCGGGGCGCCGGGCGAGGAAGGATTCGAGCAGGAGGGCCCCGAGGCCGTCGCGGCGCCAGTGCGTGCCGACGAGGAGTTCGCAGACGCCGACCGTGCGTCCGGGGTGTTCGCGGACGAAGTCGGGGGCGGGCGCGGGGGTGAGGCCCTCCCACCACAGGGAGTCCTCGGGCAGGGTGTAGCCGTAGACGAGGCCGGCGACGCGGTCCCCGTCGAAGGCGGCGACGAGCTCGAAGCCGGGGCGGGCGCAGTGGCGTTCCAGGCGCTCGGCGATCGGCGGGTCGTTGTGGTCGCTGAGGTCGAGGGCGTGGGCGTAGACGTCCTCGTAGGCGCGCGCCCAGAGCGGGAGGCGCTCTGCGGCGGCCGGGCCGTCGAAGCGCTCGACGCGTGGGGCCGGTGCGTCGGCTCCGGATATGGCGGCGGTGCCGCCGTCGATGGCGATGGTGTTCATGGTTCCCCTCGGGGCGGCCCGGGGGGGGGGGGGGGGGGGGGGGGGGGGGGGGGAACAGGCGGGGGGGGGGGGGGGGGGGGGGGGGGGGGGGGGGTCAACCCCCCAACAAAAGGAGTGGCGCGGAGTCCGGGGTGGTGGGGGGGTGCG
>NZ_JBWKFM010000018.1:0-56282 GCF_056434285.1 Streptomyces sp. NPDC044063 | reverse complement strand
TTTTTCTTTTTTTTTTGTGTTTTCTTTTTCTTTTTTTGGGGCGCTTTGTGTTCTCCCCCCCCCCCCCCCCCCCCCCCCCACCCCCGGCTGGTTAGGCGAGCCTAAGCTAAATCATTCTTGGCGGCATTCCAAGCCGCCCCGGGGTCGCCTACGCGCTGACGCCGGCCGTGGTGAGGCTCTCGGCGCGCTCGGTGACGAGCGTGAGGAGGCCGTCCAGGTCGGCGGCGGTGGTGCGGGGGTGAAGGAGCGTCACCTTCAGCCACAGCCGCTGCCGTCCGTCGCCGTCCGCCACCAGGGCCCGGCCCAGGACCGCCCGGCCCTCGGCGAGCAGGTCGCGCCGGACGGCGGCGACGAGCTCGTCGCCCGCCGCGTCGGACAGCTCGTCGGCGGCCACCGGGCGGAACAGCACGGTGCTGATGCCGGGGCCGCCGGGGCGCAGCCGCAGCGCCGGGTGCTCCTCGATCGCCCGGGCGAGCTCCGTGGCCGCCCGGACGCAGTGCTCCACCGTGCGGCCCAGGCCCCGGCGGCCGAGGGCGCGCAGGGTCGTCGCGATCTTCAGCACGTCGGGGCGGCGGGAGGTGCGGATGGAGCGGCCGAGCAGGTCGGGCAGTCCGGCCTCGGTGTCGTCGTCAGCGTTGAGGTAGTCGGCGGTCAGCGACAGCGGCTCCAGCAGGGCGGCGTCGGCGACCGCGAGCACGCCCGCGGCGACCGGCTGCCAGCCCAGCTTGTGAAGGTCGTACGTCACCGACACGGCGTGCTCGATGCCGGCCAGGCGGGGCGCGAGGAGCTCGCTGAACAGCAGGGGCCCGCCGTAGGCCGCGTCGACGTGCAGCTCGGCGCCGTGCGCGCGGGCCACCGCGGCGAGTTCGGGCAGCGGGTCGACGAGGCCCTCGTCGGTCGTGCCGGCCGTGGCGACGACCAGCGCGGGGCCGCCGGCGCTGTCGGCCAGCGCCCGCTCCAGGGCCGCCGGGCTCATCCGGCCGCCCGGGCAGTCGACGACCACCGGGGTGGCGAGGCCCAGCATCCAGGCGGCCCGGCGCACGCTGTGGTGCGCGTTGGCGCCGACGAACACCTGGAGGCCCCGGGCGCCGGTGGCGCGGGCCCGCTCCCGGGCGAGCAGCAGGGCGACCAGGTTGGACTCGGTACCACCGCTGGTGATGACCGCGTCGGGCTCCGGCCGGCCCGCGTACACCAGGTGCGCGAGGGCCGCGGTGACCTCCTCCTCGATGACCGCGGCGGCGGGCGCCTGGTCCCAGGAGTCCATCGACGGGTTGAGCGCGGAGGCGACCAGGTCGGCGGCCGCGGCGACGGCGAGCGGCGGGCAGTGGAGGTGCGCCACGCAGTGCGGGTCGGAGGGGTCCGCGGCGCCCTCGGCGGCCGCGCGGGCCACACCGTAGAGGGCGTCCTCCGCGCCGAGGCCCTCCTCGGGCAGGACGGGCGCGCAGAGTTCGCGGGTGCGGACGGCGACCTTCTCCGGTCCGCCGGAGGGCAGCGGGCCGCCACGGGCGGCGGCGCCGTCGGCCAGGGCGTCGAGGGCGACGGCCGTCAGCCGGCGCAGGGCGCGGGGGTCCGCCGGGTGGGCGACCGCGTCGGGGCGGAGAGGCTCGCTCACGCGGCACGCTCCGTGGAGATGGCGGAGAGGGAGTCGGCGATGCGGTTCAGCACGGAGTCGGCCTGCTCGTCGGTGAGGACCAGCGGGGGCAGCAGGCGCAGCACGGTGTCGCCGCGGCCGCCGAGTTCGAGGATGAGGCCGCGCTCCAGGCAGGCCTGCTGGAGGGCGCGGGCGAACGCCGGGTCGCCGGGGCGGGAGCCGAGGGCGTCGGCTTCGGCGGTGGGGTCGACCAGCTCGGCGCCGATCATCAGGCCGCGGCCGCGCACCTCGGCGATCTGCGGGTGCTCGGTGGAGAGTTCGCGCAGGCCGGCGCGGATGCGCTCGCCCAGCTTCGCGGCGTGCTCGGCCAGCTGCTGCTCGGCGATGGTCCGCAGGGTGACCTCGCCGGCCACCATGGCCAGGGTGTTGCCGCGGAAGGTGCCGGTGTGGTCACCGGGCTGCCAGGTGTCGAGGTCGGGGCGGTAGGCGATGAGCGCCAGCGGGAGACCGCCGCCCACGGCCTTGGAGGTGACGAGGATGTCGGGGGTGACGCCGGCCCGCTCGCAGGCCCAGAAGTCGCCGGTGCGGCCGATGCCGGTCTGTACCTCGTCGATGATGAGCAGCACGCCGTGCTCGGCGGTGATGCGGCGCACCTCGCGCAGCCAGGCGTCGGGGCCGGGGACGACGCCGCCCTCGCCCTGGACGACCTCGAGGATGACGGCGGCGGGCTTGCCCACGCCGCTGCTGGGGTCGGTGATGTAGCTCTCCATCAGGCGGGCGGAGAGCTGCCCCGCCTGCTCGGCGCCCACGCCGAACGGGCAGCGGTAGCCGTAGGGGTACGGCAGCCGGGTCACCGGCTGGGCCTCGGCCGGGCCGAACTCGGCGGGGCCGCGGCGCATCCGGCCGGGGCCGGAGACGGAGGACGCGCCGAGCGTCATGCCGTGGTACGCGCCGGTGAAGGCGAATATGCCCTGGCGGCCGGTGGCGCTGCGGGCCAGCTTGAGCGCGGCCTCGACCGCGTCGGTGCCGGCCGGGCTGCAGAAGTGAAGCTTGGCGTTGTCGTTGAGGGTGCCCGGCAGACGCTTCAGCAGTTCCTCGCTGAAGGCGTCCTTCTGCGGGGTGATCATGTCGAGGGCGTGCAGCGGGGCGCCCGAGCCGATCACCTGCTGGAGGGCGGCGACGACGTCCGGGTGGTTGTGGCCGAGGGCGAGGGTGCCCGCACCGGACAGGCAGTCGAGGTACGTACGGCCGTCGGCCCCGGTCACCTCGGCTCCGGCGGCGGCGACGGGCGCCACCGGGATGGACCGGGCGTAGGTGCGGGCAGCGGACTCACGTTGCGCCTGTCGGTCGAGGAGACGAGCACGCAGCATGGTGGGATCCTTCGGTCACGAGCGGAGCTGGGCAGGCAAAGCGGAGCCGGCGGGCCGGGAGGGCATTCCCGCCACCCGCCGACTTAGGTAAGCCTAACCTAGCAAACGCTGGGCGCAACTCTCACCCGGCGCGTATCCCGTCTCCCCCACCGCACCTCACGCCCCGTCAGCAGCCTTCGCCATGTGCCGGCTCAGCGGAATCACCAGCGGCGAGCCCGTCTCCTCGTCGTGGCGGACCCGGGCCCGCAGCCCGAAGACCTCCCGTACGAGCTCCTCGGTGAGCACCTCGGACGGTGTGCCCCGCGCGACGACCCGCCCGTCCTTCATCGCCACCAGCCGGTCCGCGTAGCGGGCCGCGAGCGAGAGGTCGTGGAGGACCACGACGACCGTCCGGCCCGTCGTCAGGTGCAGCTCGCGGACCAGGTCCAGCACCTCGATCTGGTGTGCCAGGTCGAGGTGGTTGGTGGGCTCGTCCAGCAGCAGCAGCTCGGTCTCCTGGGCCAGCGCCATCGCGATCCACGCGCGCTGCCGCTGGCCGCCGGACAGCTCGTCCAACGTCCGCTCCGCCAGCTCGAACGTCCCCGTGGCGCGCAGCGCCCGTTCGACGGCGGCCTCGTCGTCCGAGGACCACCGCCGGTACCAGCTCTGGTGCGGGTGACGGCCGCGCGCCACCAGGTCGGCGACGCTCAGCCCCTCCGGGGCCGCCGGCGACTGCGGGAGCAGGCCCACGCGTTCGGCGACCTCGCGCGTGGGGATGCGGTGGACGGGCCGGCCGTCCAGCAGGACCGTCCCGGCGCTCGGCTTCATCAGCCGCCCGAAGGCCCGCAGGAGGGTGGACTTCCCGCAGCCGTTGGGCCCGATGATCGCCGTGACCGTCCCGTCCTCGATGTCGAGGTCGAGCTCGCGCACGACCGTCCGGTCCCCGTACGCGAGCGACAGGCCCTCCGCGCGCAGCCGCACCCTCGGGCTCGTGGCACCGCCGTCGTGCTCCGCGGCGGCGGGGCTCGCGGCGGGGGTGCTGGTGGTCTCGGTCATGACGTGCGGGCCCTTCCGCTCCGAATGAGCAAGTACAGGAGGTACGGGGCGCCCAGCGCGGCGGTGAGGATGCCGACGGGCAGTTCGATGTTTCCGAAGGCGGTGCGCCCGAGCACGTCGGCCCAGACCGTGACCGCCGCGCCGATCAGCGCGGAGGCGAACAGCGGCGGCGTGCCGGTGCGCAGCAGCCGGACCGCGAGCTGCGGGCAGGCCAGCGCCACGAAGGCGACCGGTCCCGCGGCGGCGGTCGCGGCGGCGGTCAGCAGCACCGCCGTGAACAGCAGTGCCACCCGGGTCCCGGTCATCCGGACGCCGAGGCCGCGCGCGGTGTCCTCGTCGAAGACCAGCGCGCCGAAGGGGAACGAGAGCAGCAGCGCCACGGGCATCAGCACCAGCAGCGTCCACATCACCGGCCGCAGGGTGTCCCACGAGGCGCCGTTGAGGCTGCCGTTGAGCCACAGCAACGCGCGCCCGGCGTCGACGATGTCGGCCTTGAGCAGCAGCCAGGACAGCACGCTGGTGAGGATGGCGTTGACGCCGACGCCCACGAGCAGCACGCGGTAGCCGGACAGTCCGCTCCGCACGGCCAGCGCGTAGACGGCCACGGCCGCCAGGATGCCGCCGGCCATCGCGGCCGCGGGGATGCCCACGTCGGCCAGCGTGCCGCCGACGCCTCCGTAGGCGCCGCCGAAGACGATGACGGTCACCGCGCCCACGCCCGAACCCGCCGTGATGCCCAGGATGTCGGGGCTCGCGAGGGGGTTGCGGGCCAGGCCCTGGACGACGGCCCCGGCCAGCGCCAGCGCGGCGCCGACGAGCAGGCCGGTCACCGAGCGGGGCAGGCGCAGCTCCGTCACCACCATGCGGTTGCCCTCGTCCCCGCCACCGAGGAGGGCCTGGGCCACGTCGCCGACCGGGATGTCGATGTCGCCGCGCCCGCAGTTGACGAGCACCCCCAGGAGGAGGACGCCGAGCGTCAGCAGGGGGATCAGCACCGTGCGGGGCCGCCATACCCCGGAGACCGGCCCCACGCGCAGGGGGGCGCGTCCGGGGACCGCGGTCGCGGGCGTCCTCCGGACCGAAGGCGCGCTCATATCCTCACCGCCTTGCGGCGGCGTACGAGCTGGATGAAGACCGGCGCGCCGATGAGCGCCAGCATGATGCCCACCTGGAGTTCGCCCGGGCGGGCCACCAGCCGCCCGAGGGTGTCCGCGGTGAGCATGAGGATCGCGCCGATGAGTGCCGCCTGGGCGACGATCCAGCGGTAGTCGGGGCCGGAGAAGTACCGGGCGATGTGCGTACCGACCAGCCCGACGAACCCGATGGGTCCGCAGACGGCCACCGCCGTGCCGGTCAGCAGGGTGATCGCCGCCATGCCCAGCGCGCGGTTCAGCCCGATCCGTACGCCCAGCATCCGGGCCACGTCCTCGCCGAGCGAGAGCGCGTTGAGCCCGGGGGTGTTCAGGGCGGCCAGCACGAGCCCGGCCACGATGAACGGAAGGGCCTGGACCGTCAGGTCGAGGGGCTGTCCGCTGACCGACCCCACCGTCCAGAAGCGGTACGTCTCCAGGGCCTGCCGGTCGAAGAGCACCATTCCGGCCGTGAGCGCCGTGAACAGGGCGTGAGCCGCCGCGCCGGCCAGGGCGAGGGTCACGGGCGTGGCACCGCCACGGGTGAGCGCGCCCACCGAGTACACCAGGGCTCCGGAGAGGGCCGCGCCGAGGAAGCCGAACCACACATAGCCGTACAGGCCGCTGACGCCGATGAGGAAGAGGGAGGCCACGACGCCCATGCCCGCGCCGGCGCTGATGCCGAGCACCACCGGGTCGGCGATGGGGTTACGGGTGTGACCCTGCATCAGGGCTCCGGCGGCGCCCAGCGCGATGCCGGCGACCAGCGCCGTCACCGTACGGGGCAGGCGCAACGAGCGGACGATGACGTCCCCTTCCGTACCGGAGGCACTCCACAGCCCGTGCCAGATCTGCCCCGGACCGAGCGGTTGGGCACCCAGTCCGATGCTCAACAGCACGGCCAGGGCCAGGAGACCCAGGAGCCCGACTGTCCACAGGCGGCGTGTTCTTGCTCTCTCGGACGCGACCTGCCTTGTTTGCCCCTTTTTCACGGGCGGCGCAGGTAGCGCTTCGGTCACGATCCCCTCCACAGCGATTTTCGGCCACTTAGGTGAGCCTATCCTTATGATGCACAACGAGAACAGAGAAGGGACCCCGCCGATGAGAGCCCGTTGGCTCAGTCGTTTCAGCCGCACTGTCGGAGCCGTCGCCGTGACCGCAGGCCTGCTCGCCACCGCCGCCTGTGGAGGCGGCTCGGACAAGGATACGGACGACAAGAGCGACAAGTCCTCGGCCGCCGTCGGCACCGCGTTCCCGCGCACGCTCGACCACGCCATGGGCAAGACGGAGATAAAGAAGGCTCCGAAGCGCATCGTCGCGCTGGACATGACGTTCGTCGACGCCACGCTGGCGCTGCAGTCCGAGGTCGTCGGCTACACGACCTTCGCCTCCCCCGACGAGAAGCTGCCCGCCTACTTCGGCGACGACGCGGCCAGGTTCGGCGGCAAGGCCAAGCCGGTCGGCATGCTCGAGGAGCCCAGCCTGGAGAAGATCCAGGCCCTGAAGCCGGATCTGATCCTCTCGGCGAAGGTCCGTCACGAGAAGCTGTACAAGCAGCTGTCCGGCATCGCGCCCACCGTCTTCACCGAGGACACCGGCGCGACCTGGAAGGACAACCTCAAGCTCGTCGGCAAGGCGCTCGGCAAGGAGAAGCTCGCCGACGAGAAGGTCGCCGCCTACGACAAGCGCGCCAAGGCGATCGGCGAGGAGGTCCGCAAGAAGAAGGGCTCCAACCCGTCGGTCTCCGTCGTCCGCTTCGTCGACGGCCCCACGCGCCTGTACAAGGAGGACACCTACATCGGTGTCATCGTGAAGGACCTCGGCTTCGGCAAGCCCGACGACGCCAAGGGCACCGGCTTCAACGCCGATATCTCCGAGGAGCAGATCAAGAAGGTCGACGCGGACGACATCTTCGTCACGGCCTTCCCCGACCCGCAGGGCGCCTCGAGGAAGAGCCAGGAGAAATTCCAGGCCAATCCGCTCTGGAAGCAGCTCAAGGGCCAGGTCCACGAGGCCAACGACATCACCTGGATGCTCGCCGTGGGCCTCTACGGCGCCCACTCGGTCCTCGACGACGTCGCCAAGACGTACGGGGTCGACGCCGCCCGCGCCTGACGCACCGGCGGTCCGTCCGTACAGCACGGAAAGGCCGGGTGCTCCCTCCGGGGAGCGCCCGGCCTTCGCCGTGCGGGCGGACCGTGAGCGGATGATGCGACGCGTCGTCAGGGGCGATCGCCCCGAGGGCAGGTGCCGCACATCTTCCGCGGGCCGAGGGTGTACCACAGACAGCAGGTGATCCGGGTGCGCGTGGCCTCGCCGGTCTCCGCGCCGGCGCCCGCCTCCCCGCACGACCGGAAGGCGGCCGCGCCCACGAACGGCGCGGTGCGGCCCGGCAGCAGCGCGTCGGCCGCCGCCGCGGCGCGGCGCTCCTGACCGGTGGCCCGGCCCACGAACCAGACGCCCTCGGCCAGCTCGTCCGTCGCCAGCCCCCACAGGGCACGCGGGCCCCGGCGCAGCAGCGGACGGAACTCCTCCAGAACGGGCCCCAGATGGTGGGCGACCGCGTTGCGCAGCGTCGCGCGCAGCGCCTCCTCGTCCGCGACCACACGGGCCCCGGGCCGCCCGGCCGCGGGGTCGCCGGGCAGGCAGGTGATGTAGGAGGGCGAGACGGTGAGCGAGGCCGACGCCTGGTCGTACCCGATGCCGTCGGGCCCGACCCATGGCACGCGACGCTCCAGGAACCAGGGGCCGCTCATGGCCACCGTGGCGAGGAAGGCGTACTGGTGGAGCACCTCCATGGCCGCCACGTCGCGCCGGGGCGTCACCCCGTGCTCCTCCGCCAGCCGCCGGCCCGTGACGTCGACCAGCCACTCGCGCAGCGCGGCGTCGCGGACGAGCCGCTCGCCGGTGATGCCCTCGCCCCGGGTCCCGCCCCCCGCGTCCAGCCGGACGAGGGGGGTGAGGACCTCCGCCAGGCGCGCGTACGTCTCCCGTACGACACCGGCCTCGTGCGGCGGCTCCACGCGGGCGGCGACGCCATGGGCGGCGACCGTCCCGGCAGCGGTGACTGCTGTCGTCACGAGGACCCCCAGCGGGTGATCGGCAACCGATTACAAGATAGGCAAGGCTTACCTTAACAATCGGATCTCCGCAAGTGATCTCCGGGTCCCGGTTCCTCTCACCTCGCCCCGCTCGCCGCGCCGAGCATGATCTCCCTGACCCGGTCCAGGTACTTCGGCACCCCCGCCGCGGCCTCGGGCGTGTCCGGCATGCTGACCACCAGATCGGCCCGGTCGGGGAACCAGTTGAGCCACAGCGACACACCGCTGGCGTTGTCGGGGCCGGTCAGGACGGTCGCGTCCGCGTCGAGGTAGTCGCGGGCGCCCGGCGTGGTCCGTCCGTCGATGTAGGACGCCATGGGGGGAATGCTGGGGACCTCGCCCCCGTCGAGGAGCAGCTCCAGCGCCCGGTGCAGCGGAACGTCGTAGCCCGCGCGGGCCCGCTCGAAGCCCTGCTGCGCGACGGGGATCGCGCCGGCCAGGGTCGGCGAGGCCGACAGCCGGAACAGCAGGGGCACCAGATTGACCAGCCAGCCGTGCACGCGGAGCAGCCGGGGGTAGCCCCTGGTCGACACGGCGGTGAGCACGCGGTAGACGTCGTTGCCGGTGAACTCCCACTGCGCGAGGGCCAGCGCGGCGAAGGCGCCCGCGGCGAACCCGCCGCCCTGTCCGGCGCAGTAGGCCCGGAACGCGCGGGCCTGGGCACCCGTGAGCACCGGGTACTGCAGCCGCGTACCGGTCACCAGTTCGCCGGAGTCGTTGCCCAGCGCGACGGGGAAGGCGGGGAAGCCGCCGTCCCGCACGGCCAGGAACTCCGACCAGGCGGCGAGCTCCGGCGCGTCCGCCGTCAGCGCCGCGGAGCGTTCCCGCTCCCGGCGGTTGCCGTCGAGGTAGCCGGCGACCGGCGGCAGGTCGATCCGGGTGCCGGCGCGGGCCGCGTGGTAGCGGGCACGGAGCTCGTGGAACACCAGCGCCAGGGAGTGCCCGTCGGTGTAGGCGTGGTCGATCGCGAAGAACACCGTGGACACCGTGTCCCGCCGGATCACCCCGGCCAGCAGGCTCGGCCAGCCCACCGCGGTCTGCTCGTCGATCCGCCGGTGGAGATGATCCCGCAGGTCGTCCGTGCCCGGGAAGTCCCCCACGGGCACGGGACGCATGGTGAGGGAGCCGGGCGGCAGCCGGAACCCGGCCAGGTCCCCGCCCTCCGGCTCGTACCAGGTGTGGAAGGCCTCGTGCCGGCGGACGAGGCCCTGCCAGGCCTCGGCGAGCGCGCCGAGGTCGGCCCGGCCCTCCAGGTCGAACGTCATGGCCACCCAGGGCGACTGCCGTCGCCCGGCGGCGCGGTGGGCGGCCGCCAGCCGCAGGTGCGCGCTCTGGAACAGCGAGGGGGGCACGTCGTGTCGTACGGGAGCCCGGTCGGTGGCCGGCGTGAACTCGACCACCTCGCCCGGCTCGGGCCTCCAGTCGACGATCTGGGTCATGCGCACGGTGGGGTCTCCTCCTACGGTTCGGCGGCGCCCCGAAGGGCGCGGGGAACTGCGCGACCGGCCACGACGCGTCCGCGGCCGGCTCACCGGACGTCCGGCGGAGCGCTCAGGCGGGCAGGGGCACTGCCTCGGCCCGGTGGCCGTTGGCGACGCGGGCGGCGGCGTGCGCGGCGGCCAGGACGAAGCGGCCGACGTTCGCGCGCGCCATGGCCGTGTCGGGGAAGCGCGTGGACAGGTGGACTCCGCGGTCGCTCCTGGTCAGCCACACGTACACCTCGGCCGGGCCGTGGATCCGGCTGCGCAGCATCCGGTCCTCCGGCCGCGGCGGGGTGCCCGGCACCCGGCGTACGTCGAGGCAGGACACCACGAACCGGGGGTGGATCTCCCGGCGCAGCATCCGGCTGATGTGGGGCAGCGAGCTGCCCGGGCCCGGGCCGCGGCGGCGCAGTTCGGCGGTGGCGAGGGCGACGGTGTCGGCGAAGGCGGCGCCGGGAGCCGTCGGGATGCGCACCGGGTGGAGGCCGACGAACCAGCCCGGTGCCGCCCGCCAGCCCTCGGGCCGGGCGTTGGCCAGACTCACCACGGACAGATGCCGCTCCCCCGCGACCTTCGCCGCGGCGAGCGCGAGGCAGGCGAGCAGCCCCGCGGCGGTCGTGCCCCCGCCCGCGCGCGACGCGGCGGCGAACCGGTCGGCCGCCGGTCCGTCGAGGAGCCAGCGGTAGGCGCTGCGCTGCCCGAGCGGCGCCT
This sequence comes from Streptomyces sp. NPDC044063, assembly GCF_056434285.1. Taxonomy (NCBI): domain Bacteria; kingdom Bacillati; phylum Actinomycetota; class Actinomycetes; order Kitasatosporales; family Streptomycetaceae; genus Streptomyces; species Streptomyces sp. NPDC044063. The sequence continues at coordinate 45,863 of NZ_JBWKFM010000018.1, read as the reverse complement.
CGGCCGCGCCGAGCGGCAGCGGGAAGGCGGGGGTCCGGTCGCGGGTGTCGCCGAGGAGGGCCCGCCAGGGGGCCGCGTGCTCGCGGCCCGCCGGCGACCGGTCGACCAGGCTCCGCTCCTCGGCCCCGAAGTCCAGGAAGGTCGGCCCGGGCACGGCCCCGGCGCGGCCCGCGAGGAGGTCGCGGATCTGCCCCGGGATCATGGCGAGCGTGTAGCCGTCCATGACGCCGTGGTCGGCCCCGGCGAACACCGTCGTCCCGCCCGCGCCCTCGACCGTCGCGAAGACCACCTGCGGCCAGCCGAGCGGGCCGGTGCGGCGGTCGAAGAAGGCCTCGATCTGCCGGCGGACCGAGGCGCCGTCGGCGAAGTCGCCTATGTCCTCCCGCCGCAGCGCGACCGCGCCGGCGGGGAGCGTACGGCGCGCGCAGCCCCCGGCGGCCGGCAGCAGCCGGCTGCGCAGGTGCTCGTGCCCGCGCAGCCAGGCCGAGAACGCGGCACCGGCCCGGTCGGCGCCGGTGCGGCCGACGCCGAACGACACCCCGATCCAGGCCGGGTCCACATGGCGCGGCCCCCGGGCGGCCGCGGCCCGTACATGGTGCTCGTGGACGAGCGCGGGCGCCCGGGAATCGTCCGCCCAGGCCGAGTCCGGGGCGGTCGGCGTCCAGAACACCAGCCGGCCGCCCGGAACCGTGCTGTCACCCAATTCTGTGAATTCCAATGTCTTACCGATCCGACACCGTGCGGAGCCGGACTCCGGTCGTCTTCACCATTCTCTCCTCGTGACGCCTCGTCATTGCATGCGGAAACCATCCGGCGCGGAAGCTATCCGGCCGCGATGAAGCAAAGATGAAGGAGAGGTGTTTTCGCTGGTCATACCGGTACGGCCGACTCCCCGGGAATCAAGGCCACTTGTTGCCCACCAGGGGCGCTGCTAGCTTCACCCACCGTTATCGAATTCCGCACCGACGGAGGGTCGATTCATGAACACACGGGCAGACGCCGCGTCCTCCCGGATCCCGGGTGACGCGCCGCCGTCCACGGACTACGCCGCGCTGCGCGGCGACCCGGAATACGCCGGGTTGAACAGCGCGCTGCTCGACCTGGTCCCGGTCGGCTCCGGACCGGCCGTCCTCGACGTGGGATGCGGGGACGGAGCCGTCAGCGAGCGGCTGCTGGAGCGCGACCCGGCCATGTCCCTGATCGGCGTCGACCCGGACCGGGCCCTGCTCGACGCGGCGCGGACACGGCTGGGCGACCGGGCCCGCTTCGTCGAGGGCGACGCGTCCTCCGTCGCCCGGCTGTTCCCCCGGGACGTCTTCGACGTCGTCGTGCTGGCCAACTGCGTCCACCTCTTCCCGGACCTGGCCGAGGCGTTCGACGCGATCGGGCGGGTCCTCGCCGGCGGCGGGCGCCTGGTGTTCAACTCGGCCTTCTACGCGGGCGCGGAGTCCGCCGACGACCTGCCGCGGTACGCCGAGCTGGTCGGCTCGGCCCGCCGGACCGCCCGGACGCGCGGGCTCCCGCTGGCCCGGTCGGCCGCCGGCCGGCCCTCGGGACTGCGCAGGACCGCCGAGGACTACCAGGACGCCCTCGCCGCGGCCGGTTTCACCGGCGTGGTCACCGCCGAGCGGGAGTTCACCCTCGGCCGCCACTTCCTCACCGCGCTGTGCTCGACCCCGATGTTCGCCACCGCCACACTGCCCGGCATCGACCGGCACACCGCCGCCGAACTGCTCACCGAGACGCTGGAGAAGCAGTACGAGCGGGCCCCGTTCACCATCACACGACGCTGCGTCTACTTCACCGCCACCCGGCCGTAGAAGACTCGACGAAGGGAATTCCTCATGACCGAGGTGCTGCACGTGGTCACCCAGGCCATCTCCGGCATACGCCCGGACCTGGCCGAATCCGGAACGGCGATCACCCGCGACGCGGCCCTGTTCTACGCGGCCGGCCCCGGCCAGCCGGTGCTGGGCCTGGATTCCATGGAGGCGCTGGAGCTGATCTCCGTACTGGAGCAGGAATTCGGGATCGAGCTGGCGGAGACCGACATCAGGATCTCCGACCTCCGCACGGTCGGGGACGTCGTCGACGCCATGTCGGGGGCGATGTGATGCCGGAGCCGGCGCGCCGGCGCGTGCTGGTGACCGGCATCGGCGTCGAGTCGTGCGCGGGCGGCACGCCGGACGCCATGTGGGACGCCCTGTCCGCCGGGCGTCCCGCGATCACGGCGCTGGAGCTCGAGGAACCGCTGCCCTGCCGGGTCGGCGGCGTGGTCGCCGGCTTCGACCCGGGGCAGCACATGCCCGCCCGGCAGGTCCGCCGCACCTCGCGCTTCCAGCAACTGCTGTTCGCCGCGGCGATGAAGGCGCGGGAGGACGCCGGGCTGCGCACGGCGCCCGGGGCCCTGTACGTGGGCACGGGCGGCGGCGGGCTCGACGAGGCCGCGCGGCTCGTGACCGTCCTGCGCCACAGCGGCTGGTCACGGATGGACCGGCTCGGGCTGCTCCGCCTGCTGCCCAACCAGGCCGCCGGGCTGGTCGCCCAGGAACTGGACATCACCGGACCGGTGCTCACCCTCTCCACCGCCTGCGCGTCCTCGACGGACGCCATCGGGGCCGGGATGCGCGCGGTGCGCGAGGGCGTCGCGGACGTGGTCCTCGTCGGCGGGGTGGAGAGCTGGCTGGACGTACCGTGCCTGGCCTCGTTCTGCCTGCTGGACGCGCTCTCCCAGCGGCCCGCCGAGGAGGCGGGGTCGGCGTCCAGGCCGTTCGACCGGGACCGCGACGGCATGGTGCCGGCCGAGGGCGCCGCCGTGCTCGTACTGGAGTCCGAGCGGTCGGCGCTGCGCCGGGGCGCCACCGTGTACGGCGAGGTGCTGGGCGCCGCGACCACCTGCGACGCCCACCACCCCCTGGCGCCCCGCCCCGACGGCGCGGTGGCGGCCAGGACCATCGAGCTGGCCTGCGCCGACGCCGGCCTCGACACCGGCGCCGTGGACCTGGTCAGCGCCCACGGGACCTCGACCCCGCTGAACGACCGGGCCGAGACCGCGGCCGTCAAACGGGCCTTCGGCGACCACGCGCGCCATGTGGCGATCACGGCACCCAAGTCGGTCATCGGCCACGCGTGCGGCGCGTGCGGGGTGCTGGAGAGCGTCGGCGTGCTGCTCGCCATCCGGGAGAAGTTCGTGCCGCCCACCGCGAACCTGGACAACCCCGACCCCGAGTGCGACCTGGACTACACGCCCCTGGTGGGCCGGTCCGCCGCGATCAACGTCGCCGTCAAGCAGAACTTCGGGTTCGGCGGCCAGAACTCGGCGGTGGTGTTCGGCGCCGCGTGACGAGCGCCGAACACCGTGGGGCGCGGCCGGGGTTTGCGGGACAGGCCGGTCAGCGGGGCGGGCCGCCGCCCCGGCGCGCCCGGTAGGTGCGGGCGAGGTGGTCCTGCAGGCGGGCGTGGCGGAACTGGTAGACCGCGCCGGCCTGCCGGAGCACGCCCCGCTGGTAGGCGTCCTCCAGGAAGGCCACCAGGGACCAGGGCAGCCGCCCGGTCAGCGGCAGCCAGATCCGTGAGAAGGCCACCCACTGGCCCCAGGCGGTCAGCGCGAACCCGTAGCCGAGGGCGCCGCCGATCCCGCTGATGACGCCGAGCTTGAGCGAGGAGGCGGGGTCCCAGGCGAGCGGGCCCAGCAGGGCCGACATGGAGGGGATCGTCAGCGGCGGCGCGATGCCCGCCAGGATGCCGAAGGTCGGTACCCAGACGAGGAACTGGGCGGTGGCCGTCCGGCGGTTGGTGCGCAGCAGGCTCACCGGGTTGACGGCCGACCGGATGTCGAGAGGGGTCTCCAGGAACGCCAGGAGGCCCAGGGTGGGGCCGCCGCCCAGCGCGAAGACGGTCCCGAAGAACACCCCGTCGTAGAGGGCGATGTAGAGGGTGACCAGGGGGTCGTGGCCCCCGAGGATCCCCTTGAGCACCCCGTGCTCCAGCCCGTAGCCGAAGCCGAAGACGAGCCCGCACAGGAGCCCGATCGCGAAACGGACGGCGGTTCTCCGCCCGGCCTTCCCCGCTCTGCCGAACACCTTCATGCGCACGCCCGACGGCGGCACCGCCGTGTTCCGGGCCGCGGCCAGGAACCAGTAGGCGACCGCGCAGATGAGCCCGGACAGGAGGCCCGTCGTCAGGCTCTCCGCGATCTGGGTGCGGACGGTGTCGAAGAAGAGGCCGACGACGCAGTCGACGAGCCCGACGGCCAGACAGGTCATCAGCGCGGTCACCAGGGTGCGTGTCAGGCGGCGCAGCCCGGAGCCGAGCCGCCACCACTCCAGGTCGGGGGTGTCGAGCCGGGTCAGGTGGTGGGCGAGGTAGCCGAGCCAGTACTGGGCGCGTTCCGGGTCGACGTCGTGGCGCGGACCGCCGTCCGGGCGGCCCTCCGGCCGGAGCCGGTAGGCGGCGGCGGTGAAGGCGTCGAGGAGGTGGTCCTCCAGCTCTCCGGGACCGCCGAACCGGCCGGTGTCCAGGAGCGTGGCCGGATCACGGCCGGGGGTGTCGCTGTAGACGGCGCGGGCGAGCGTGACCATCAGCGGGGTGGTGAGCACCGCGGCGAGCTGGGTGCCGCCCGGCCCGCAGGGCCGCTCGCGCAGCGCGCTCAGCACCGGGTCCCACGCGGTCGTGACCGCGCCCCCGGCGGGGTCCCGTGGGGTACGCGCCTTGCGCGTGGTGCGGGGCAGGTAGTCGGCCAGGTCGTCCAGGGTGAGGTCCGTCAGTTCCACCGCGGCGGCGGACGTGAGGACGTCGGTCTCCGCCACCGCCGTGGCGTACTCGGACGGACGGCTCGTCAGCAGCAGGGGCAGCGTGGTGGCGTTGAGCGCCTCCAGCGCGGGACGGTGCAGCCCCCCGGCGATCTCGTCGAAGCCGTCCAGCACGGGGAGCACCCGGCCGGCCTCGACCAGGGCGGCGGCCAGGCTCGGGCCGCCGGGGGCCGGGCCGGCGAGACCGGGATGGTCGCGGATCAGCTGCGCGGTCAGCCAGTCCCGGAAGGTGATGGCGGTGGGGTCCCACGCGCCGATGCTGAAGATCACGGCCACCGGGTCGGCGTGGGTCCTCGACTTCACATGGTCCAGGACGAACCGCGTGGTGAGGATCGACTTCCCGGAACCGGGCCGGCCCAGCACCACCAGCCGACCGGAGGGTATCCGCCGGTAGACGTCCACGATCTCGTCCAGGCGGCCGCCGAGGTCCAGCGGACCGTGGGTGCCTCCGGCGGGCAGACGGCGGATGTTGGCCCAGTGATCGGTCAGCTCCTCGGGCACCGGCAGCCAGCGCACGGGCAGCGGGTACGGGTCGTGCACCTGCCGCTGCTCCTCCTCGCGCTGCCAGCGGGAGGCCACCGCGTGGGCGAGCTGCTCGGCGACGTCGGCGAGGGTGTCGTGGAGGGCGGAGGCGGGGCGGGGCCGGTGCTCGACGGCCGGTCGGGGCGGAAGGGGCGGTGGGGTGGCGGGTTCGACGTGGCCGGGTGGTTCGACGGGAGCGGGTGGCTCGTCGGGACCGGATGGTTCGGGATCGGCCGGCTCGTCGGGACCGGCCGGCTCGACGTGGCCGGCCGGCTCGACGTGGCCGGCCGGCTCGACGTGGCCGAGCGTGGTCCCGGGCCGGCGGACGGCGGTGGCGAGCAGTTCCTCGCGTTCCGCCGGAGCCAGCCCGAGCGCGTCGGCGAGCAGCCGCACCGTGGTCACCCGGGGGTCGGCGCGCTCGCCGGTCTCCAGCCCGCGTACGGTGCGCACGCCCACTCCGGCGCGCTCCGCCAGGGTCTCCTGCGTCATTCCCGCGTTGTGCCGCAGCCGCCGTAACAGCGTGCTGAACTCACTGGCCACAGGTCAGGGCCTCCCCCTCGGACAGGTGTTTCCCCAGGTGACGGACTTTAGCGTGGCCGGAGTGGCCGCCACCGGCCGCAAACGGCCGGTCGGTTGGCCTGTCCGGCACCGGGCGCCGGGACCAACGTCGACGGCATGCGCCGCGGCGAGCGGCCCGACCTCGGGGAGCCATCATGCCGATCACCACGACCACCCGCCAGCCGTCCATGACCTTGCTCCAACGCCAGGAGCGCGACGTGCTCTACGCGGTCGGCTGCGGCTTGCGGGACGACGAGATCGCCGCCGCCCTCGCCATACCCGAGGACGCGGTGGCCGGACACCTGGCGCGGATCCTCGCCACCCTCGGCCTGCGCGACCGCGCCGCCGCCATCGTCCACGCCTTCGACTGCGGTCTGGTCGCCCCCGGGCGCGGCCCCCGCAGGCCGGCGCCGAGCCTCGCACCGGCTCCGGCTCCGGCCCCGGTCCCGGTCCCGGCCGCGGCGCGGGGCCCGGTGTCACCGGCCGCCGCTCGCCGCGTGTCCGGGCCACGGTTGCGGATCTCGGTGCTCGGACCGCTGCGGGCCTGGCGCGACGGGCACCCTGTGGACCTGGGGCACCTGCGCCAGCAGGCCGTACTGGCGACGCTGGCCCTCTGCCCGGGCCGGACGGTCAGCCGGCAGGAACTGCTCGACTGGGTCTGGGGGGAGGAGCCGCCGAACACGAACGTCGTGCCGGTGTACATCTACCGGCTGCGCAAGGTCCTGCGCGTGGCCGGCGCACCGGACGCGGCGATCGAGCGCGACCGGTGCGGCTACCGGCTGCGGCCCGGCGCGGTCGCGGTGGACGTGGCGCGGATGGAGGAACTGGTCACCGCGGCCGGTACGGCCGAGCGGGCGGGCGACCTGGCCGAGGCGGTCCGCACCTGCTCCCAGGCGCTGGACCTGTTCCGCGGGGAGCCCCTGGCCGGCCAGCCGGGGCCGTTCGCGGAGCTGGAGCGGCTGCGGCTGACCGAGCGCAGGATCGTCCTCGTGCAGCGGAAGCTCGACTGGCAGTTGCGGCTGGGCCAGCACGCCGACGCGATCGCCGAGCTGTCGGCCCTGACCGTGGCGCAGCCGCTGAACGAACCGGTCGCCGCGATGCTGATGCGCGCGCTGTACCTCAGCGGCCGGCAGGCCGACGCGCTGACCGTCTACGACCGCACCCGCCGCCGGCTGGCCGACGAGCTGGCCGTCTCCCCGGGCCCCCTGCTGCGCCAGACGCACCGGACGATCCTGCGCGGGGACGACATCCGCCTCGGCCTCACCGGAACCACGCGGTGATCGGCCCGGCACGGCGTCCGCGCGACGGCGAGGAACTGCTGCTGGCGAGGATCTCGGCGGCGGCCGGCCGCGAGCTCCTGGGCAGGCGGCGCGCCACGTACACGGGAGTCACGGGAACGGTGTACGCGAAGTCCCTCCGGATTCCGGGGTTCCGCGCTCTGCTGGCCTTCGTACGGCACGGTCTGGCGTCCGCGGCGCACGACCGTGACGACGCGCGGCTGGACCTGTACGAGAACGGGATGACGGTGGCCGTCAGGGGCCGGATCCACATCGTCCGCTACGACGCGACCTCGGTGTTCCGGACGGACACCGCCTGCGCGCTCACCGGTGTCGACGAGGAGCGGATCGTGCTGCGACGCGCTCCGGAGCGCGGCGACGCGCCGCCCGCCTGGTGGTCCGGGATCCAGCGGGGCGTCACCGGTGCCCAGCTGCCCCGGGCGCTGGCGGCGCTGGCCGGGGGCGAGCGCCTGACGTTCGGCGACGTCTGGCTCACGCGGGAGGAGATCGGGTGGGAGGAGATCCGCGCACCGTGGCGGCGGGTCCGGGACGTCCGGGTCCGGAAGGGGGCCGTCGGGCTGGACGTCGACGGCACGTGGCACGGGCCGGGCCCGCGGGCCTCGGAGATCCCGAACCTCTTCCTCCTCCGCGCGCTCGCGGAGCGCCTGGGGCCGGCGGACGCGGGATGAGGCCCGGGCGGGTTTCATCACGATGTCACCGCCCGTACCTAACGTCGCCCACAGGCACACCGATTGACGCGACCTGAGGAAGGAGAACGAACGATGAGCCTGGTCCGCAGATGGAGGAAGGCGATCGTCGCCGGGGCGGCGGCGGTCATGGTGGCCGTCACGGCCGCCGCGCCCGCCGTCGCCGACGCCGGTCCGGTACGTCACTACTACCTGGAGCTGGGCGGCACGGGCGCGGGGGCGCCCGGGCCCGACTGCACCAGCAGCTACACCTTCGCCAACAAGCACCTCAACGGGGGCATTCCGGTACCCGTGTGCTACCCGGCGAGCGCCGGGCCCTGGCTCAACGGCCGCAACCAGTCCCCGGACCCGAGCGCGCCGAGCTTCGACGCCAGCGTGCACGAGGGCTACCGCAATCTGCTGGCCGCCGCGGAGGACACCCACCGCCGCGACCCGAGCGCCAGGCTCACGATCGTCGGCTATTCCCAGGGCGCGCAGGCGGCCGACCAGGTGCTCCAAACGATCGCCGCCGGCGGCACGGCCATACCCCGCTCGCAGGTGAACGGCATGCTGTACTCCGATCCGATGCAGCCGGGCACCGGCATCTGGGCCAAGCTCCCCAAGGGCTGGAGCGCCCTGGGCTTCACCTCCCCCGGCGCGGGCCCTGCCACGTTCACGGGCGTCCCGGTGCAGCGCTTCTGCATCCGCACCGACGGGGTGTGCGACGCGACGTCGGTGCTGTCCGTGGGCGGCTTCCTGGCCCAGCACCCCAAGTACTGGCAGGACGGCGACATCATGACGCGGACCATCGGGAATGACGGCGGGGACGGCGTCGTCTGGTACGACGCCTGACCGCTCGGGGGCCGGTGGATCCACCGGCCCCTGAGCGCGGACCCGAGAACCGTTGACCCATCCGGGTGATATCCGGGTCGCGCACATTCCCGAAATCCCCGACGAGGCGCACGCTCTGCCTACAGGAACACTCCCTTCACGCAAGGGAATCCGCAGGGGGAGCACATCATGGCAGGTCTGGAATTCGGACGCAGTGGCTTTCTGTTCCTCGGCGACGGCCAGCAGCAGGACTTCGCCTTCGACTTCGGCAAGGATCCGAACCAGTTCTCCTGGATCCGTCCGGCCACATACTTCCACGCCTTCACCGACACGAACTCCCGTCTCCAGTACGTGGCCGAGTACACGTTCTGGGACGGCACCAATCCGATTCCGCCCTTCTGGGCCCTGACCCTACGGTCGAGCGGAAACTCTCAATTCGTCTTCACCCTCGCCCTCGTCACCCCGTGAACACGGAGGGATCCCATCATGCGCGTTTATGCGGCATTCAGCGAAGACGGCCGGATCACCGCCCTGGCGGAGATCATCGAAGAGGGCGACGACCGTATCGGCGTCCGCCTCCTCCCCGGCGAGGACCGCGAGGTGGCGGAATTCACGGTGCCACCCGAGTACACCGGCAGGCCCCTCAGCGAACTGGTGGCCCACTACCGGGTGAACACCACCCCGGACGGCCCCCGCCTCGCGCGCCGCTGACGTCCGGGGCACGGATCCGAGAACGCGGAAGGCGTGCGCCGGTGCGCCTTTCGTGTTGTTCGCGTGCCACGATGGCCGGGCGGTGGCCGGCCGGGGTGGCGGGAAGATCTTCGCTTCGTCCGGTGTTGACGCCTCGCACAGGTCTTCGACGCTCGTGACAGGAGTGGAACACCGCCATGCCCAGCACCCCCGCCACCACCGCAACCGCGCAGATCGGCGTCACCGGGCTCGCCGTCATGGGCAGCAACCTCGCCCGGAACTTCGCCCGCCACGGCCACACCGTCGCCGTCCACAACCGCACCGCCGCCAGGACCAAGGCCCTCGTCGAGCAGCACGGCCACGAGGGGAGCTTCGTACCCTCCGAGAGTGCCGAGGATTTCGTCGCCTCGCTCCAGAGACCGCGCCGCATCATCGTCATGGTCAAGGCCGGCGAGGCCACCGACGCCGTCATCGACGAGTTCGTGCCCCTGCTCGACGAGGGCGACGTCCTCATCGACGGTGGGAACGCGCACTTCGCCGACACCCGGCGACGGGAAGCCGCCCTGCGCGAGCACGGCATCCACTTCGTCGGCGCCGGCATCTCCGGTGGTGAGGAAGGCGCCCTCAACGGGCCCGCCATCATGCCCGGCGGGTCCGAGGAGTCCTACGAATCCCTCGGGCCGCTGCTCGAGTCCATCGCCGCCAAGGCCAAGGACGGCACCCCCTGCTGCACCCACGTCGGGCCCGACGGCGCAGGCCACTTCGTCAAGATGGTGCACAACGGCATCGAGTACGCCGACATGCAGCTGATCGCCGAGGCCTACGACCTGCTGCGCGCCGTCGGCGGGTACGAGCCGGCGCGGATCGCCGAGATCTTCCGTACGTGGAACACCGGGCGCCTCGACTCGTACCTCATCGAGATCACCGCCGAGGTGCTCGCCCACACCGACGCCGCGACCGGGCGGCCGTTCGTGGACGTCGTGGCCGACGCGGCCGAGCAGAAGGGCACCGGGCGGTGGACGGTGCAGACCGCGCTGGACCTGGGGGTCCCGGTGTCCGGTATCGCCGAGGCGGTGTTCGCGCGGTCCGTCTCGGGCCACGCGGACCTGCGCACGGCGGCGCGCGGGCTGCCCGGGCCGGACGTCCCGGCGCTGTCCGCCGGCGAGGCGGAGGCGTTCGCCGCCCAGGTCGAGGAGGCGCTGTACGCCTCCAAGGTGGTGTCCTACGCCCAGGGCTGGAACATGATCGCCAAGGCGAGCGAGGAGTACGGCTGGGACATCGACCTCGGCGCGGTCGCCGCGATCTGGCGCGGCGGCTGCATCATCCGGGCCGCGTTCCTGGACCGCATCCGGGCCGCGTTCGCCGCCGACCCGGGCCTGGCCACCCTGCTGGCGGACCAGGGGTTCGCCGAGGAGACCGGCCGCGCGCAGGAGGCCTGGCGCTCGGTCGTCGCCACGGCGGTGCGCCACGGGGTGCCGACGCCGGGCTTCTCGGCGGCGCTCTCCTACTACGACGCCCTGCGCGCCCCGCGCCTGCCCGCCGCGCTCACCCAGGGGCAGCGGGACTTCTTCGGCGCCCACACCTACCGGCGCGCCGACCGCGAGGGCTCGTACCACACGCTGTGGAGCGGTGACCGCAGCGAGGAGCGGACGGACTGATCCCCCGTCGTCGTGAGGGTGCCGCTAGCCTGGTCCGTATGCCGGACCTTCAGCGGCACCCCAACATCGACACCGCCGTCCGCTACCACGAGGCCGTGGCCCGGTGGGCGACCGGTGCCGAACTGGCGGCGTTCTTCCACGAGGACGCCGTCCACCACGAGCTGCCCAACCTCCTCTTCCCCGACGGCGTGGTGCGCGACCTGCCCGCCGTGCTGGAGGCGGCCGACCGCGGCCGCGCGCTGCTGAGCGCGCAGCGCTTCGACGTGCTCAACGCGGTCGCGGTGGGCGACCAGGTGGCGCTCGAGGTCGCGTGGAGCGGCACGCTGGCCGTGCCGCTGGGCGAGCTGCCCGCGGGGCACGTACTGCGGGCCCGTATCGCGACGTTCATCGAGTTCCGCGACGGAAGGATCGTCGCCCAGCGCAACTACGACTGCTACGAGCGCCTCACGGCTTCTCCTCCTCCTTGATGTCGGAGATGAGCCGCGTGCTCAGGTCGGACTGCACGCTGAGGTAGGTGTATCCGGGCTTGGCCTCGTCGCCCCAGGTCAGCCGGACGCGCGTCCAGGTGTGCCCGGCGCCGCTGTTGTCGTAGGTGACCTGCCAGGCGCGCGGGGTGTTCTGGGCGCGCAGGACGCCGTCCACGCCGTTCTTCCGTTCCCAGGTCCTCAGGCGGTCCCGGAACTCGCCGGTGAGGTAGTGGGCGCGCAGGGCGTCGGCCAGGGCCGTGTCCGGCGTGCCGGAGCGGGCGTCCACGTAGGCGCCGTAGAAGGCGGCCACCCGGTCGACCACCGAGGACGGGGTGCCCTCGTGCTCCACCGCGGGGGCTCGCGTCCCCGCGCCGGGAGCGCCCGGGGCGGCCGCGAACGCGCCGGCGGACACCGTCAGCGCGGCCAGGACGGCGAGCGCCGCCGCTGTGCGCCAAGTCGTGCTACGGGATATGCGCATGGGTTTCCCCCCAATCGCACGGTGCCGCTGACGGCACCGACTCCGCTGGTTCACCTTGTAGAGCGCACGAGTTACCCGGAAGAGTTCCTTCCATGCATGCCGGGGGCTCTGTCTTGGGCTTCGGCCGGACTGGCATAGTTCCGGCGCACGACGTCTCGCACCATGCCCGTACAGCTTCCGGCCGGCTCCGAAAGGTACCCGCGCATGCGCCGTCCGCTCGTCGCCTTCCTCTCCCTCCTCCTGGCCGCCCTCGCGCTCGGCGCCGCCCCGCCCGTCACGGCGGCGGCTCCGGGGGCCGGTGGCCCGCCCGATCCGGTCGTGTTCGTGCACGGCGCCAACGCGGACCCGGGCGTCTGGGGCACGATGCGCGACGACTTCGTCCGCGCCGGGTATCCCGCCGACCGCCTGGCGGCCTGGTCGTACGACACCCGCCTGTCCACGAACGAGGTGCTCGCCGGACGGCTCGCCTCCTACGTGGACACCGTGCTGGCCCGGACCGGGGCCTCGCGCGTGGACCTCGTCACGCACAGCCTGGGCGGCCTCCCCTCCCGCTGGTACGTGAAGTTCGGCGGCGGTGCCGGGAAGGTCGGGCACTGGGTGTCGCTCGCGGGGCCCAACCACGGGACGAACGCCGCCTACGCGTGCGCCCTGCTCTACCAGAGCTGCCGGGACATGACCCCGGGGTCGTACGTGCTCCGGCAGCTCGGTTCCGGTGACGAGACGCCCGGCACGACGCGCTACGGCACCTGGTGGTCGCCCTGCGACGAGGTGATCCTCCCGCACTCCAGCACCCCGCTCGACGGCGCCGTCAACACCCGGACCGACGGCTGCCTCACGCACAACGGGCTGCTGACCGATCCCGTCGTCGCGCGGCAGGTCCGCGCCTTCCTCGCCGAGATCTGACGCCGCATCAGGACACTGCGTCCGGCGCCCCCGCCGCGGGCAGGGAGACGACCATGGTGAGCCCGCCCCCGGGGGTGTCCTCGGGGGTGAGCGTGCCGCCCATGGCCTCGGTCAGGCCGCGGGAGAGGGCCAGGCCCAGGCCGAGGCCGGTGGTGTTGTCGGTGTCGCCGAGCCGCTGGAAGGGCGCGAAGGCCCGCTCCCGGTCGGCGGCACGGATGCCGGGCCCCCGGTCGACCACCCTGAGCTCCACCCGGCCGGCCAGGACGCTGGCGGTGACCGAGACCGGGTGGCCGTCCGGCGAGTGCCGGACGGCGTTGGCCACCAGGTTGGCGACGACCCGCTCCAGGAGCGGCGGGTCGGCGAGCACGTCCGGCACATGGGTGAGGTCCTGGGCCGCGACGGTCGCGGCGGTGCGGTCCTGCGCCTCGGGCAGGCTGTCCAGGGCGGGCGGGAGCACCTCGGCCAGTGCGGTGGGCTGGAGGTGGAGGGTGAGGGCGCCGGCCTGGATGCGGCTCATGTCGAGGAGGTTGTCGACCAGCCGGTTGAGCCGGACCAGCGACTCCTCGGCCGTGGCCAGCAGCTCCTCCCGGTCCTCGTCGGAGAAGCGCACGTCCCGGCTGCGCAGCGAGCTGACGGCCGCCCAGCCGCTGGCCAGCGGGGTGCGCAGGTCGTGGCTGACGGCGGCCAGCAGCGCGGTGCGCATCCGGTCGGCGGCCCGGACGGGTTCGATCTCGGCGGCGGCCTCGGCGAGCCGGGCGCGTTCGACGGCGGCCGTGAGGTGGGCGGCGAAGGCGGTGAGCACCCGGCGCTCGGCGACCGGCAGGTTCCGGCCGCGCAGGACGAGCCGGTGGTCCTCCCCCACCGGGACCCGGATCTCGGCGGCCTCGCCGGGCGGGTCCTGTCCGGCCCGGATCACCTCCCCGTCCCCCTGGCTCGGGCGGAGTTCGGCGGAGGCCATGCCGAAGGTCTCCCGGGTGCGTTCGAGGAGGACGGGGACGTCCCGCTCGCCCCGCAGGATGCCGCCCGCGAGCGAGGAGAGGGTCTCGGCCTCGGCGGTGGCGCGGGCGGCCCGGCGGGAGAGCCGCAGCGAGCGGTCCACGACGGCGGCGACGGTCACGGCGACGACCGCGAACACCAGGAGCGCCAGGACGTTGTTGGCCTCGGCGATGGTGAACCGGCCGGCGGGCGGGATGAAGTAGTAGTTGAGCAGGAGGGAGGCGGTCAGGGAGGCCAGCAGGGCGGAGAGCACGCCGCCGATGCAGGCCACGCCGACGACGGCCACCAGGAAGACCAGGGCCTCGCTGGTGAGGTTGAGGCCCAGCGCGTCGGCGATCTCATGATGGCGCAGCAGCAGGGTCAGCGCGGCGGGCAGGGCGAGGCCGGCGGCGGGTCCGCCGAGGCGGCGGGCGAGCGGGGTGTCGTGGGCGGGGCCGGGGCGGCCCCGGCCGCGGCCCGCCCGCTCGTGGGTGACGAGGTGGACGTCGATGTCGCCGGAGGAGTCGGCGACGCTCTCGCCCACGCCGCGGGCGCCGAGGAGGCGCGGCAGCCGGCCGCGGCGGCTGACCCCGACGACGAGCTGGGTGGCGTTCTCGGCGCGGGCGAACTCCAGCAGGGCGACGGGCACGTGGTCGCCGACGACGGTGTGGTAGCTGCCGCCCAGGCTCTCCACGAGCCGCCGCTGGCGGGCCAGGGCGGCGGGCGAGGCGGCGGCGAGCCCGTCGCTGCGGGTGACGTGGACGGCGAGCAGGCCGCCGCCGGAGGAGCGGGCCGCGATGCGGGCGGCGCGGCGGATGAGGGTCTCGCCCTCGGGGCCGCCGGTGATGCAGGCGACGACCCGTTCCCGGGTCTCCCAGACGCCGCCGATGCCGTGGTCGGCGCGGTAGCGCTGGAGGGTCTCGTCGACGCGCTCGGCGACCCAGAGGAGGGCCAGTTCGCGCAGGGCGGTGAGGTTGCCGACCCGGAAGTAGTGGGAGAGCGCGGCGTCGATCTTCTCGGGGGTGTGGATGTTTCCGTGCGCCATGCGGCGGCGCAGCGCCTCGGGGGGCATGTCGACGAGCTCGATCTGGTGGGCGCGGCGGACCACCTCGTCCGGCACGGTCTCCAGCTGCGGGACGCCGGTGATCCGCTCGACGACGTCGCGGAGGGACTCCAGGTGCTGGATGTCGACGGTGGTGACGACGTCGATGCCGGCGGCGAGCAGCGCCTCGATGTCCTGCCAGCGCTTGAGGCGGCCGGCGCCGGGCGCGTTGGTGTGGGCCAGCTCGTCGACGAGCGCCACCCGGGGGCGGCGTTCCAGGACGGCGGCGACGTCGAGTTCGGCGTACTCCACGCCCCGGTGGACGCGCCGCAGCCGGGGCAGGACCTCCAGTCCCTCCAGCATCTCCTCGGTGTGCGGGCGGTGGTGGCATTCGGCGAGGGCGACGACGACGTCGGTCCCGCGCAGGGCCCGGCGCCAGCCCTCGTCCAGCATCCGGTACGTCTTGCCGACACCGGGGGCGGCGCCGAGGTAGACCTTCAGTCTGCCGGGACGCCTGCCCGGCGCGTCGGACGGAGCACCGGCCTGGGCCATGGCGCTGCTCCATTTCGTCTCGGGGGCGGCGGCACGCCGCCCGGCGGCGTGGGATAGGTGCATGACCCATCGTCACGTCGCCGGGACGGATCGCGGCAGGTCGGGCCGCGACGTTGACGCGTTCCTGACCCCGCGCCGCGGTTCGTGCCGCCGCTCCTGTGAACCGGATCCCCTAGTGCCGCTCGTCCACCACGGAGCGCAGCTTTCCGGTCGTGGCGGTGCGGGTGAAGGCGGCCGGTTGCGTGGTCTCGACGTCGAGGTCGAGGAGCCGTTCCCCGACGGCCGTGCGCAGCTCGGGGTAGCCGGCGAGGAAGGCGGCGCGGAGGTCGCCGGGGGTGGTGGCGGCGGTGTCCTCGACGCGGACGGTGAGGCGTTCGCGGGGGCCGTCGGCGGTGAGGACGATCTGGAGTTCGCCGGCGTAGCCGCGGTCCTCCTCGGCGATGGTGACGAACCGCCGGTGGTTGAGGAAGTACGTGGCCACGCGCATCACGTCGCCGAGCCTGCCCAGGAGTTCGAAGCGGGGGGCGCGGCTGCCGCAGGGGCAGGGTCCGGGGACGGCCCGGCCGAGGTCGCCGATGACGTAGCGGTCCAGGTCCTGGCCGCGCCGGGCGCGGGTGGTGAAGACCAGGCGGCCGGTGTCGCCGGGGGCGACGGGGCGGTCGGCGGCGGTGTCGAGGATCTCCAGGGTGTGGAGGTCGGCGTGCAGGTGGTGGACGCCGCCGGTGCTCTCGGCGCACTGGTAGCCCAGCGGGCCGAGGTCGGTGCTGCCGTAGGTGATGGAGCGGATCGTCTCGACGCCGAAGGTCTCGGCGAGGACGCGGCGCTGCTGTGCGGTGAAGTGCTCGCCGCCGTAGAAGATCTTACGGACGCGGCCGCGCAGCAGATCGGCCTGTTCGTGGAGGAGCTGCCACAGGTAGGAGGGCATGCCGAAGAGGGTGTCCGCCTCGTGCGCCACCAGCATCTCGGCCGTCGCCCGGTGGTCGGTGCCGGCGGCGATGGGCAGCTGGGTGCCGCCCAGGCGCTCCAGGATGGAGAAGAAGCTGATGAACCCGCCGTACATGCCGCCGCAGTAGAAGAGGTTGGCGGTGCGGTCGTGGCGGGGGTCGTAGCCGGCGGCGAGCAGGCCGCGGGCGGCGGCGTGCATCTGGGTGTCGTAGTCGTCGTAGGTGAACAGCGACAGGGCGGGGGTGCCGGTGCTGCCGCCGCTGCGGAAGAGGAGCTCGGCGTCGCGCGGGTCGACGCCGTGGTTGCGTTCCTGGACGGTGGCCTTGTCCAGCAGCGGGCCGGCGGGCGGCGGGAACTCCACGGGGCGCGTCAGGTCGTCGAGGCAGGCGGTGGTGGCGAAGCGTTCGTCGGCCTGGACGGCGACGCGGCGGCTGTAGCGCTGGAGGGCGTAGACACCGTCGTGGGGTTCGCCGGAGTAGCCGCTCTGCATGGCGCCGACCGGGGTGACGCGGGTGGCGCCGGCGGCGAGGACCAGGCGGGAGAGCTCGGCGATGTCGGCGCGGCCGCCGGCGATGCCGGCGGTCTGCAGGTAGCGGCGCATGGGGCGCAGCGTGGCGATGGCGCGGGTGCGGGGCAGGGGCTTGACCCAGACACTGCGGTGCAGCGGGGAGGCGGTGAGGGCGGACCGGGTGTCGGCCATGACGCGCCAGGAGCCGTCGGCGGCGGCGATGACCCGGGTGAGGCCGAGGTGCTCCTCCAGCCGGGCGATGAGCTCGGTGGTGGTGAGCTCGGCCTCCTCGGCGGGGTCGGGCTCCTCGCCGGAGGGCTCGGCGGGCGGCCGCGCGGCCAGGACGGCGGCGAAGCGCTCGGCGAACGCGAAGACCTCGCCGGTGTCCTCGGTGTCGAGGTAGACGACCTGGGGGCTGGAGCAGGCCTGCTGCTCGAAGAGGCAGACGTCGGCGGCCAGGGCTTCGAGGACGGCCGGGTCGGCCCAGGCGTCGCGGGTGAGGTAGGCGAAGGAGATCCGGTGGCCCCACTCCACCAGGCGGCAGCCGGGCGGGACATGGGCGGCGACGCCCTCGACGGCGGACTCGCCGCCCCAGACGGCGACGGCGTCGGCGGGGGCGCACATCGCCCGCAGCCACTCCTGCCGGGAGGAGGGGAAGCGCAGGACGACGACGCGTTCGGCGATGGTGCCGGTCGGGTCGAGTGCGGCCAGTTCGGCGAGCAGGTGCTGGGCGAGGAGGGTGTCGGCGCTGCTGGTCTTGAGGATGTTGACGTTGCCGGCGAGCAGTCCCTCGACGAGGCTGAGGGGGGCGACGGTGGCGGCGTTGCCGGGGGCGATGTGGGCGACGAGGCCGACGGGGGCCCACGCCTCGTAGACGGTCTCGCGGGCGTCGGGCCGGCCGAGCCGCTGCGGGGTGGTGCCGCCGAGCTCGCGGCGGAGTTTGCGGGTCAGCTCGCGGCGGCCGAGGAAGGCGGCGAGTTCGGTGAGGACGCCGGTGTCCTCGCCCTCGGGCAGGTGCCGGGCGAGGCGGGCGTACGTGGGGTGGGCGGGGTCGCGCAGGGCTTCGGCGAGCCGGTCGCAGGCGGCCAGGAGGGTCTCGGTCTCCAGCGGCCGGGCGAGGGCGGTCTCGACGGCGGCGGGCAGGGCGGCGAGGCGGCGTCCGGCCTCCTCGTCGTCGATGAACGTGCCCTGCCAGTAGTGCGGGGTGGTCTCGGTCGTCACGACATGCCCTTCATCAGTTCGGCGGCGGCCACCGCGCAGCTCTTGTTACGGCTCACTCCGGCGCGGCCGTGGATCACGAACCAGGGCGTGCCGAGGTCGCAGCCGCAGTCCTCGCCGGGGTGGAGGGAGGCGAGGTCGCCCATGACGACGCTCTGCGCCGGTACGGAGGTGATGTAGGGGGACACCAGGTGGAGGTAGCCCTTCTCGCCGTAGCCGAGCGGCTCCAGGGTGCGCGTGGAGCGGATGAATACCCGGGACCAGACGGGCGCGTGGAGGTTGTGGTGCGAGCACTCGATGTACGGGACGCAGTGCTCGACGGAGCCGAAGGTGTCGCGGATCCGCTCGGAGGGAACGCCGAGCTGTTCGGTGACCCGGGCGTACAGCTCGTGCTTGCCGATCTGCCGGTCGGTGTGGCCCTTCCAGCCGCCGCCGAGGATGATCAGGGAGCCCTCGGGCAGGGTGAGGGGCGGCAGGCCCATCGCCCGCATGCGCTCCAGGGTGAACCAGAGGAACGCGGGGAAGCCCAGGATGCGGACGGGCACGTCGTCCTCGGCGAAGCGGCGCAGCGCGGCGACGCAGCCGAAGGGGTCGAACTCATGGCCGTTGCCGGTGTCGCGCAGGGCGTACTCGACCTGCCGGGCGGGGGCGAAGTCGCACAGGTAGTTGTCGGTGAAGGCGGTGCCCAGCTTGAGGTCGCGGGCGGGCTCGTAGCTGTAGAGGAGGTAGTTGACCGGCTGGTCGGGGGTGATCCAGCCGTTGCGGTCGAAGATGCGGGCGACCATGCGCTGGGCGCCGCGGATGGTCCACTCGTCGAAGAACATCTGCGACTTCTGCCCGGTGGTGCCGGACGAGGTCAGGTGGAGGTGGACGTCCTCGCGGGGGATGGAGAGGACCTCGTGGCGCTTGAAGAAGTTCGCGTGGACGGGCGGCGCGTCGTAGGGCGCGGGGGGCCGCTCGGCGGCGTGGAGGCCGCGGAAGAAGGGGGACCGGTCGGCGTGCCAGGCGTTGATCTCCGCCATGGCGGCGGCGAACAGCTCCTCCTCGGCGGGGCCCGAGGTGTACGGGTCGGTCAGGTCGCACAGCCGCTGCACGTGGGGCAGCAGGTCGGGGTCGGGGACGGCGACCGGCGCGAGATGGGGGTTGACGGGGGTCATGGGGCAACCTCGAGTGTGGGCAGGTACGTCGACGCCCAGGCCGACGCGTAGGCGTCCAGGTACGGCTGGAGGGACTCGCCGACGACCACGCCGCGGAAGTCGATCTGTTCGGCGGTCCGGGACATCACGACGTAGTCGTGGAAGCGGCCGGCCTCCGGCCGCATGGCCGGGAAGAGGGCGCTGGGGATGAAGCCGTGGGCGAGGAAGGCGGACAGCATGCCGTGCTCGGCGAGCGGCACCAGCGCCTCGACGTAGCCGGCGCCGGCCCGGGTGAGCATCCGGGTGACGGCCTCCAGGCAGTCGGCGGCTACGGCCGGGCCGGGGTGGGCGGCGACGAGGGCGCAGTAGCGTCCGGTGCGGTTGAGGTAGGCGTACACCTCGAAGCGGTCGTCCTCGGGCACCAGCAGGGTGTTGGGGGTGTGCAGCGGGTAGAACCAGCGCTCGGTGTCCGGGAACCGGTCGTGGAAGCGGCGGCGGACGAAGCCGGGGGCCTCGATCATCTCCAGCCGGGTCGCCGGGGCGCTCTCCGGCGCGGGCCCGGGCGCGGTGACGGCGGTGTCCGCGTAGCTGACGGGCAGGTTCCGCTCGACGGTGCGCAGGAGCGGCGCGAGCGGCGCGGGCACCTCGGGGACGGGGTGGCGGCGGTCGAGGACACCGGCGGCGTGACGCGCGTAGAGTGCGAGGCTCTCCCGGCTGTCGAGGTCCACGGCGTTGGGCAGGAGGCCCAGCGGCTGGAAGCCGTTGCGGGAGACGACGCGCTGCGGGCCGGCGCTGACGGTGCGCACGGTGGCGTACACCGAGTCCAGCCGTCCGGCGTCCAGCGTCCGCGCGCACAGCTCCCGGGTGAGCGCCCCGGCGAGGCCGGCCGCCCGGTGGTCCGGGTGGACGGCGAGTCCCTCCAGCCGGCCGGTCCGGCTGCCGGCCTCGCTGTGCACGGCCGCCGACCCGGCGAGGCCGCCGGTGCGCGGGCAGCGGGCGACGAGCCAGAGGGTGTGGGGGTCCGCGATGAGGCGGGACATCTCGGCGGGGTCGGTGCCGAGGGCGACGGGGTAGTGCGGGCCGTAGACGGCGTAGTACAGCTGGCGCAGGTCGGCGATGTCGGCGGGCGTCGCCTCGTCGAGCACGGCGGTCATCGGTCTCCTCCGGCGCTCACGGGCTCCGGCTCCGGCGCGGCGGCGCCGTTCTCCTGGGCGGGGTCGGGGTCGCCCAGCAGGGCGAGCGCGAGGGCGGCCGGGATCAGGCCGGCGGCCTGGATCAGGCACAGCGTCCGCGCGGAGAGGTGGTCGCCGAGCAGGCCGAAGAGCAGCGAGGCGAGCGGGAACGTCGCGCCCAGCACCGCCTGCATCACGGCGAAGAAGCCGGGCTTGTCGGCGGCGGGCACGAGCCGCTGGAAGAGCGCCACGAAGCGCACCCCGATCACGCCCACGCACCAGCCGGCCGCCACCAGGCAGCCCGCCAGGACGAACCGTCCGCCGGCCAGGCCGGGCACGGCGAACGCGGCGGCCATCACACCGAGGAGGACCGCGCCCAGCGTCGTGGGCCGGCCGGGGACGCGGGCCCCGGTGAACGACCCGGCGAGCGTGCCGGCACCGAGCGAGGCCTCGAACAGGGCCACGGTGGAACCGCCGTCGTCCAGCACCGACTTGGTGTACAGGGGGATGACGACGAAGACGGCGGTGGTGAAGAGGTTGGCCGCGGTGAAGCAGAGCAGGATGCGGCGGACCCGGGGCAGGCCGGCGAGGATGCCGCGCAGCGTGCGCCGCTCCGGACCGGCGCCGTCCGCGCCCTCGTCGCCGTCCGCGGTGGTCGCGGCGGGGCGGAAGCGGGCCGTCGCGACGAGGACGGCGGCCAGGGCGTACGCGGCCGCGCAGCCCACCGCGAGCCCCGCGACGCCGGCGCCGTCGACGATCAGGGCGCCGAGCAGGGCACCGCCGAGGCTCGCCAGCGACTGGGTGGACAGCTCGAAGCCGGTGGCGGCCTCGATGTCCTCGTCGTCGACGAGTTCGGGCACGGAGGTGGTCAGGCAGGGGTCGAAGAAGGCCTGGCAGGTGGCGAGCGCGAGGGTGGCGGCGTACGCGGCGGCGAGCGGCAGCTCGCTCGCGCAGGCCCAGACGGCCAGCGCGGCCGCGGCGACGCCCGCCGCGCCGGCCGCGGCGCGCAGCACGGAGCGGTGCGCCCGGTGGGCGACGGTCCGGGCGACGAGGGGGGCCAGCGCCACGGCGGGCAGCGTGCTGACGGCCATGAACAGCCCGGAGGCCAGGCCGCGGCCGCCGTCGACGGCGTACGCGACGAGCCACCAGGAGACGCCGACCTGGAACATCCGCACCGCCGCCTGGGTCAGCACCTGGGCCAGCCAGACGGTGCCGAAGGCACGGTTGCGCAGGACGAGCGGCAGCCGGCGCTCGCGGGCGGCCGCGGGGACGGGGGCGGTCATGCGGTCGGCCTCTCGTCGATGACGCGGACGAGCTTGCCGGAGCGGGGGTTGACGACCAGGTCGCCGTGGCGCGTCCACTCCACGGCCATGGGGTGGACGTAACCGGCCCGCACGCTGTCGGGGTACAGCGGCCGGGCGGTGTCGAGCTCCTGGACGACGGCCTTGGCGAGCACCTCCAGCACGGCGGGGTCGTCGTCGCCGGGGGCGGTGGCCAGGCGCAGCACGAGCTGGTCGCGGCCCTCCCGGCGGCGCACCACGAGCTGGGTGCCGGTGATCCGGCCGTCGGTGTCCGCGGCGGCGACGGCGGCGAGCGCGTCCTGCGAGTAGAGGGACACGGGGCCGACGCGCACCCCCTCCTCGGCGCGGCCGAGGATGCGGAAGTGCCCGGCGGTGCGGTCGGTCCACTCGGCGCGGTCGCCCGCGGGGTAGCGGATGACGGGCATGAGGCGGCGGTAGAGCTGGGTCACCACGACGCGGCCGGGGCGGCCGTTCTCCTCGATGGGCTCGCCGGTGGTCTCGTCGAGGATCTCGACGACCGTGTGCGGGGTGAAGGCGCGGTGCACACGGGGGTCGGGGCCGGGCACGGGGCGGCCGAGGAGGCCGGCGTCGACGCTGGCGTAGCCGAGGGAGCGGGGTTCGGCGTTGGGGAAGGCGGCGGCCAGCAGCCGCCGCTGGTCGTCGAAGAGGGCCTCGCCGCCGAAGAACAGCAGCTCCACGGCGGGGAGCTGACGGCCCGTCGAGACGAGGTGCTCGGCGAGCCGGCACAGGGTGGTGGGGGTGCCCGCCACGACCTGCGCGCCGAAGTCCTCCAGCGTGGGGACCGTCGTCTCCAGGGGGGCCGCGCCGCCGATGGGCAGCCGGACGTTGTCGACGGGGGCGTGGGCGAGGGAGTCCAGGATGAACAGGAAGCTGGCGTAGAGCTCGCCGGCGTAGAAGAGGTCCGCGACCCGGTGGCCGGGGCGCAGGCCCGCGTCGACGAGGCCCTGGCCGAAGGCGGTGACGAACTCCCGCCACTCCTCGCGGGTGTAGCAGGAGAACTTCGGGGCGCCGGTGGTACCGCCGGTCTTGTAGACGACGGCCTCGCCCAGCGGCGCGGTCAGCACGCTGTTGTCCTGGAGGGTGTTCGCCTTCCAGAAGGCGCCCTGGTCGACGACCGGCAGCGCGGCGAGGCTGTCGGTGCCGGCCGGCAGGTGCGCGTAGAGGGCCGAGTAGAAGGGGGAGTTATGGCGGCTGAAACGTATGAGGTCCGACAGCGGATGAACGGACATGCGGCCTTTGCCTAGGTGATGCGGACAGGACGGAGTCTTGTGCGCACGGCGATGCGTGGCGGGGAGTTCTCTCCCGCCACGTGCCTGTGCGAGGCGTTCCGCGGGTGGTGCGTGGCGCGCTCGGTGCGCGCGCACTCCCGGCGTCGTTCCGGCGTCGCGTCCGACGCTCGTATACGAGGGAACGCCGAAAAAGATAGCGCAAAAACCCCGACTTCCTGAACGCATGTCAGGTCGGACTGGCCTGAAACCTTACTTTCTTCGGTGAGAGGGCCTTAGACCCCCAGGCCCGCATCCCGTGCCAGCAAGGCCGCCTGCACCCGGTTCTCGCATTCCAGCTTGGCGAGGATGCGACTCACATAGGTCTTCACGGTGGCCTCGCTCATATGGAGCCGCCGTCCCGCGTCGGCGTTGGAGAGGCCCTCCCCCAGGAGCGCGAGGACGTCGCGCTCGCGGTCGCTGAGCACCGCCACCCGCTGCCGGGCCTCGTCGGCCCGGGTGGCGGCCGCCCCGCCGCCGAGGGCCAGGGAGTCGGCCACGTGCCGGGTGGCGGCGGGCGAGAGATAGGCGTCGCCGGCGGCCGCGGCGCGCACCGCGCCGATCAGCTCGCCGGGGGCGGAGTCCTTCAGC
The DNA here is from genome assembly GCF_056434285.1 of Streptomyces sp. NPDC044063. NCBI lineage: Bacteria > Bacillati > Actinomycetota > Actinomycetes > Kitasatosporales > Streptomycetaceae > Streptomyces > Streptomyces sp. NPDC044063. The sequence continues at coordinate 22,256 of NZ_JBWKFM010000018.1, read as the reverse complement.
AGGAAGCCGGCCCCGCCCTGGCGCAGGGCCCGCAGGACGTTGTCGCGCTCGCCGAAGGTGGTGAGGATCAGCACCCGGGTGCCCGGCACCGTACGGCCGATCTCGCCGAGCGCCGTGAGGCCGTCCATGAGCGGCATGCGGATGTCGAGCAGGGCCACGTCAGCGCGGTGATGCCGGGCCAGGTCGACCGCCTCCCGGCCGTTCGCCGCCTCGGCCACCACCTCGATGTCGTCGGCCGAGGTGAGGATCATCCGGATGCCGGCCCGGATGAGGGGCTCGTCGTCGGCGATGAGGACACGGATCACCTGCTGCTCCTGCTGGGGGTTGTGCCGGCGCGCTAGCTCTTGACGTGGAACTCGCGCTTCTCGGACAGTTTCCCGTCCTTGAAGCAGAAGCGGTACACGGTGTCCGTGTCCAGGCCCTCCGAGGTGTCCGTCGACAGCAGGGACAGGCAGGTGGTGCCGGCCGGTTCCGCGGGGAGCTTGCCCTTGACGTCCGAGGTGAGGAAGGACTTCCCCGACGGCAGCCGGTCGCGGACGGCCGCCTCGGACTCGCCGACCCTGACCGACTCGTAGACCGTGGGATCGATCATCGCCTTGTCCGCCTCGTCGACGATCTTCCCTATGCCGAAGACCGCGGCGGCGGCCAGCGCCAGGAGGATCAGCAGGACCACACCGCAGCCGATCAGGCAGCCGCCGCTCTTCTTCGTGCTCATGATGTCCTTGAACTCCTCGCGAGGGTCGAGCCGGTCGATGACCGGATCACCGTCGCCCGGAATCCCCTCCCCCGGCAGCCCCCGAAAGTCGCCGTCCGGGTCGACGAACGTCGTCGTCCCGTCCGCCGCCCCGGCGGCGGCCTTGCCCGCCTCGGCCGAGGCGTACGGCAGCATGCCGGCGAGCCGGAAGCCGCCGCCCTCGGCGGGGCCGGTGAACACCATGCCGCCGACGAGCCGGGCCCGCTCCCGCAGCCCGGTCAGGCCCTGGCCGCCGCTGACCGCGCCGGCCGGCGGCTCCTGGCCGGCGGGGGCCGGGCCGTTGGCGACCTCCACGAGCAGCGAGTCGGGCTCGTAGCGGAGATTGACGGCGATGGGGGCGCCCGGGGCGTGCTTGGCGGCGTTGGTCAGCCCCTCCTGCACGATGCGGTACCCCGTGTGGTCGGCGGCGGGGGCCAGGGCCCGGACCAGGCCGGACCGCTCCAGCGTCACCCGCAGGCCGGCGGCCGCGGCCGAGTCGACCAGCTCCTGGATGCCGGCGACCACCCGGGAGACCGGCTGCTCCTCCTCCGGCGTGCCGTCCTTGAGGATGCCGACGACCTCGCGCAGCTCCTGCATGGCGGCCACCGAGGCCTCCCGCAGCACGCCGACCGCCTCGCGCTGACGCCCGGTCAGCTCCCGGTCGACCTCCAGCGCGCCGGTCTGCACGGCGATGAGGGCGAGCTGGTGCCCCAGGCTGTCGTGCATGTCCTGGGCGATGCGCTGGCGCTCGCGCATCCGGGCCTGGCCGGCCACCATCTCGCGCTCGCGCAGCAGCTGGAGGTTGCGCAGCCGCAGCGTGCGCAGCAGGGTGCGGCGCTGGGTCCAGTAGCGGTTGGCGAGGCCGGGGACGACGGCGGCCACCAGGAAGAAGAGGGTGTTGAAGACCAGGATCAGGAGCGCCGACTGGTGTGCCAGATAGAAGGACAGCGAGACGAACAGCCCGAAGGAGACGCTGAAGGCCATGAGCGCGCGCAGCACACCGTCGATCCGGCGCCCGGCGGACCAGCCCGCCGCGGCCAGCAGCAGGGCGGCGCCGCCCTCGGTGGAGCCGCCCAGGGCCCCGGCGGCGATCAGGACGGTCGCCGGGAAGGCGCGGCGGGCCATCGAGAGCACGGCGACGGCCAGGGCGACGGCCACCGCGCGCGGCCAGCCCTGGCCCACCTCGGCCAGCCCGGCGAGCACCGCGAGCAGGAGGGCGAAGGCGCTCTCCCCGACCAGCCGGCGCCGGGACCAGTCCGCCGGATCGGTCAGTCGTCCCCACAGCTCACGGGCCCGCGATCTCGCATTCACACGGGAACCCTAGGCGCCACGCCGTCCCGGGCACACTCATCGAAGGTCGCGGCGTGGCTCGACGAAAGTTGACCGGCGGTGGGCGGGGCGATCAGACGCCGGGAGGGGCGCCCGTCGCCGGCCGCTGCTCCGTACCGCAGTACCGGCACTTCGACGCGGCCTGGGGCAGGTCCTCGGAAAGGCAGGCGGGGCACGTCTTCAGCGGTCCCGGATCGGCGAAGACGGTCACCCCGCGACGGGCCTGGACGTGCTTGTAGGGCACGACGATGAAGAAGTAGACGACGGCCATGAAGATCAGGAAGTAGATCACGGCCGAGAGGAAGGCGCCCGCGTCCAGATAGGTGGCCGGGTTCCCGGCGCGGCCCAGCTGCCAGCCCAGTCCCAGGGACCGCCCGCCCTGGAAGCTCGCGATGACGGGATTGACCACGAAATCGGTGAATGCCTTGATGAGCGTGGAGAGGGCCAGGGCGATGATCAGGCCCACGGCCACGGTGACGATGTCACCGCGCATCACGAAAGTCTTGAATCCCTTGAGCACGCGCAGCACGCTACCGGTCGCGCCGCCTTCCGCCGCGGTGCGGCACGAGCCCGGGCGGGGCCCGTCCGCCGTTCACATCGCCGGGTGGGCCTCCACATGGGTGACCGCCTCGATGTCGTGCCCGGCCTTCGCCAACAGGTCCCTGGCGAGCTGGTTGAGCGCCCGGGCCGCGGCGACCTCCTCGCCGACCTTCAGCTGGTCGGGGTCGTCGGGATGCCGTGTGGCGTGGGCTTTCGCGCGGAGCTCGGTGCCGTCCGGGAGTCTGAGCATCACCGCCGCGTGGGTGCGCTTGTCGATCTCCTGGAATTCCACCTCGACATGCCAGCCAACGATCGTCTGCATCGCGTCCACCTCCTGCGGTACGTATCCAGCGTGCACCCGGTCGGCGGAATGCGACACCGGACGGGCCGGGGCCCGTCCGGCTCCCGCGCGCGGGCGGAGCGCGCTCAGGCGGCCGCGGCCCCGAATTCCCGCACCGCTTCGTCGACCATCGCCTGGAGTTTGGCGTGGTGCGCCCCGCGCCAGTACACCCGGCCGCAGGCCACGCACTGGGCGAAGACGTCGTACGTCCGGCTGGTGCCGTGCTCCAGGTGCTCCCGGACGGCCTCCTTCTCCGCGTCCCGCAGCACGCCGTTGCAGGCGGTGCAGCGGGTCCAGGGGGCCAGTCGTGGCGCGAAGCGGCCGAGGACGTCCCGCAGCTGTTCGTCGGGCCGGTCGCTGTAGACGTACGCCCCGGCCCAGAGCTCCCGGCGGCGCAGCAGGCCCCGGTCGCGGGAGAGCATCACCCGGCGCTCGGCGGCGGAGAGGGCGGCCAGTGCCGGGTCGCCGAGGTCCTCGCTCTCGTACGCCGCGTCGACGCCCAGCAGCCGCAGCCGGCGGGCCAGCGTGCCCAGATGGACGTCGAGCAGGAACCGCAGGGGCGCGCCGGGCACCTCCTGGGGCCGGCTGACGGCCTCGACCTCCACGGTCTCGCCGGCGACCGGGACATGGGAGGTGGTCACCTGCCGTCCGTCGACGAGGAGCCGCCCGGCCTCGGTGAGCGGAACGCCGAGGGACTCGACGACGTGACCGAGGGTGGAGACGCCGTCGGTGGGCACGGCCACGCCGGGCTCGCGGCGGTCGGCGGGAAGGAAGATACGCAGCTCAGGGGCGAAGCTGAAGGGAATCTGGGGACCGTTCACGCTGCCCAGCATGCCATTGGCCCACGGCGCGGTGCCCGGGGTTTTCGGCGGGCCCGGCCCTCGGCAGGACGGGTGACGCGGCGATCGCCGGCGCGCGTGTCGGTCGGGCCGGGGGCGGGAGGCGGAGGAGGCTCGGCAACAGAGCAATCCGAAAATCATGTAATGCCATGACATGAGTGATACGCCTGGCAGCCCGTGTCGGGCCCGATCGAGGAGAGCTGCCCATGGAACCCGTATACGACATGATGGCCCGTCTGCTCACGGAATACTTCGGTGTTCCCGAGGAGCAGCTCACGCCGGACGCGACCTTCGAGCAGCTCGACATCGACTCCCTGGCCAAGGTCGAGATGCTCACCCTGCTGGAGGACCGGCTGAAGGTGACCCTCGATCAGGACCCCGAGGGCGCCACGCTCGGCGAGGTCGCGGCCCGCGTCGAGCGGCTGCTCGCCGCGGGCATCGGCGCCCAGCCCGCCGGCCCGTCCGGGGCCACGGCACCGGCCGGACCCGCGCGGTGAGCGAACGCGAGGTCGCCGTCACCGGCATCGGCATGGTGACCCCGGCCGGCGTCGGCCGGGAGGCGACCTGGGACGGACTGTGCGCCGGCGTCGGCCTCGGCGCCTACGACGAGGAGCTGGCCGGGCTCCCGGTCGACTTCTCGTGCCGGATCCCCGGCTTCGACGGCGACGCGCTGCTCGGCCGCCGGATCACCTGGCGCAACGACCGGTTCATCCAGCTGGCGATGGTCGCCGCGCGGGAGGCGATGGCCGACGCCGCACTGGACCCCGCCGCCTGGGACGGCCCCCGGGTCGCGATCGTCCTCGGCAGCGCCAGCAACGGCGGCGACCGCTGGCCTGTGGAGTACCGGAACCTGGCCGACGGCAGGGTGGAGTCCATCTCGCCCACCGCGCTGCTGCGTTCCCTGCCGAACATGGTGGCCGGGGAGGTCTCCACCGACCTGCGCGCCCTGGGCCCCTGCCTGACCACCTCCACCGCCTGCGCGTCGGGGGCGACCGCGCTCGGCACGGCCCGCGATCTCGTGCGCTCGGGGGCGTGCGACATCGCCATCGCCGGCGGCACCGACTGCGCCCGCGTCCCCATGGGCTCCGCCGCCTTCTACCGGATGCAGGCGCTCTCGACCCGCCGCCACGACCCGGCCGCCGCCTCCCGGCCGTTCGACGCGGACCGGGACGGGTTCGTGCTGAGCGAGGGCTCCGCCGTGCTCGTCCTGGAGCGGCCCGCCCACGCCCGGGCCCGCGGCGCCCGCGTCCGCGGCTACCTCTCCGGCTACGGGGCCTCCAGCGACGGCTACCACGCCACCCGCCCGGACCCCGAGGGCGTGGGCGCGCGCCGCGCCGTGGAGGCGGCGCTGGCCGACGCCCGCGCGGACCTCGCGGAGGTGCACCACGTCAACGCCCACGGCACGTCCACACCCATCAACGACAGTGTCGAGGCCGCCATGCTGCGGGCCGTCTTCCGCGACCCGCCACCGGTGACGTCGGTCAAGGGCGCCATCGGCCACTCCCTCGGGGCGGCCGGCGCGGTCGACGCCGCGTGCACGGTGATGTCGCTGGAGCGGCAGCTCATCCCGCCCACCGCCAACCTCGACCGCCTCGACGACGGGATGGACCTGGACGTGGTGACGAAGACGCCCCGGCGGCACCGGATGCGAGGAGCGCTCAGCAATTCCTTCGGATTCGGCGGCCAGAACGCCGTGCTGTTCTTCCGCGCCGCGTGACGCCTCCCCACGACCCCGGCGCCCCGGTCCTGCCCCCCGCCTCCTCCGGGGCCGGGGCCGCCGGCACGACAGGTACGACGGGCACCGCGCGCCGCCCGGCGGCGTGGCTGGTGCCCGCCGCCATCGCCCTCCTGACCCTGCTGCTCGCGGCGACGCGGTCCGGCACGGCGTCCCGCCTCGCCAACGGCGGCCAGGCCGCCACCACCGGCACCGGCACCGGCACCACCACCAGCACCAGCACCAGCACCAGCACCGAGCCGGGCCCTACGGATACCCCCGGCACCACCGGCCCGCCCGGCACCGGGCGCCGCCCGCCGCCCTGGCTGGTGCCCGCCGTCGCCGCCGTTCTGACCCTGCCGCTCGCGGCGGCGGGCTCCGGGACGGCCGCCCGGCTCGCCAACGGCGGCTACACCGCCACCGGCACCGAGTCGGCACGCGCCAACTCCCTGCTGGCCGAGCGCTTCGGCGCCGGCAACCCCGATCTGGTCCTCCTCGCCCGCGCCCCGGGCGGCGTGGACACCGCCCGGGCCAGGGCGGCGGGCCGCGAGCTCACCGAGCGGCTCGCCCGCGCCCCCGGTGTGGCGAGCGTCCGCTCGTACTGGCGCGGCGGTGACGCCACCCTGCGCGCCGCCGACGGCGCCGCCGCGCTCGTGACCGCCGACCTGGCGGGCGCCGACCGCGACGTGACACGCACCGCCGAGACCCTCGTGCCCGGCCTCACCGGCCGCCACGGCGTCCTCGACGTCTCCGCGACGGGCGGTGCCTGGGTCAGCGTCGAGGCCCGCCGGGAGAGCCAGCGGGACCTGGTACGGGCCGAACTGGTCGCCGCCCCGGTGACCCTGCTGCTGCTGGTGCTCGCCCTGCGGTCGCTGGTGGCCGCGCTCGTACCACTGGTGATCGGAGCCGTCTCCGTCGTCGGCACCATGGCCCTGCTGCGGCTGCTCACCTACGCCATGCCGGTGTCGGTGTTCGCCATGAACCTCACCACCGCCCTCGGTTTCGGGCTCGCCGTCGACTACGGCCTCTTCCTCGTCACGCGCCACCGCGAGGAGCTGCGCGCCGGATGCGCCGTCGAGACCGCCGTGCGGCGCACCGCGCGGCGGGCGGGGCGCACGGTCGCCGTGTCCGCCTGCGCGGTCGCCCTGTCGATGTCGGCGCTGCTGGTGCTGCCGCTGCCGTTCCTGCGCTCGATGGCCTGCGCCGGCATGGCGGTGGCCGTGTTCTCGGCGGTCACGGCGACCCTGCTCGTCCCGCCCGTCCTCACCCTGCTGGGCACCCGCGTCGACCGCTGGGACCCGCTCGCGGTCCTGCGCCCCGGCCGCGCGGCCGGACCGCCGCGCCCGGACAGCCCGGCCTGGCGGGCCGTGGCCCGCGTCGTCACCCGGCGTCCCCTGTACTTCGGCAGCTGCTGCGCCCTCGCGCTGGTGCTGCTCGCCGCCCCGTTCGCGCACGTCCGGTTCGGGCTGCCGGACGAGCGCGTCCTGCCCTCGCACACCGAGGCGCACCGCACGTCCGACGAGATCCGGGCCCGCTTCGTCTCCTCCTCGGACCGGACGGTGACCGTAGTGCTGCCGGAGGCCGACCCCCGGCGCGACGCGGCGGCCCTGCGGGCGTACGAGCGGGCCGCGGCCGCCCTGCCGTCGGCCGGCCGGGCCCGCTGGGCGGCGGTACCGCGCTCCGCGCCGGCCGCCGCCGCGCCCAGGCGGGGGGCCGCACCTCAGCGGGGGGCCGTACTCCAGCTCAGCGGCCCACGGCAGCTCCAGTCCCCGGCCGGCGAGGAACTGGTGCGGAGGCTGCGGGCGCTGCCCGCGCCCGGCGGCGGGCAGCTGGTCACCGGGCTCTCCGCGATGACGGCCGACACCCGGACGGCGGTGCGGGCACGGCTGCCGCTCGCCGCCGCCGTGGCCGCGCTCACCACGTGGGCGATGCTGTTCCTGCTCACCGGGAGCGTGCTGCTGCCGGTGAAAGCACTGGTCATCGGGGCGCTCAGCCTCGGCGCGAGTTTCGGGGCGATGGTGTTCGTCTTCCAGGACGGCCATCTGAGATCGGTCGTCGGCGCGTTCACGCCGACCGGGTCGCTGGACATCTCGATGCCGCTGCTGATGTTCACCATCGCCTTCGGGCTGGCGATCGACTACGAGATCTTCCTGCTGTCGCGGGTGCGCGAGCACCACCTCCTGACGGGCGACAACCGGGAGGCGGTGGTGGAGGGGGTGGCCCGCACGGGGCGGCTGGTGACGACGGGCGCCCTCGCCGTGGCCGTCGTCACCGGGGCGCTGGCCACCTCGGGGGTGACCGCGCTCAAACTGCTGGGCACGGGGCTGGCGACCGCCGTCCTGGTGGACGCGGTGCTGGTACGGGGCGTCCTCGTGCCGGCCTACCTGACGGTCGCGGGGCACCTCAACTGGTGGGTGCCGGCGTGGCTGGGCCGGGCGCACGCACGCGTGGCCGGGCGCCTGGGCCTGGACGGCGGGCACTGAACGGGGCGGCGGGGCCGGCCGGCGTCCAGCGGCTCGTCACCGGGCCGTCCGCCGCCGGGAACGGGTGAATTGTCCCCCGTGTCGCGTGCCACGCGCCCGGGCCGCCGTCCGCCCATGGCTACCGTCTGGAGGGTGGATCGGCAACGGCGCCGGGAGCGCCCCGCGGGACTCCGGCCGGCCGCCCTGGGCGCGGTCGCCGCCGTGGCCGCCCTGGCGCTCGCGGCCTGCTCCTCCGGGGGCGACGAGGACCGGCCCGCCCCGAACGGCGGCACCGGGAAGCAGGAGCAGCAGGGCTTCGGATCCGCCGGGAAGCCCTCCGCGAACTTCTCGGGCGTCTGGCCCAAGGGCAAGGTCGCCATCACCGTCCCCGAGGCGCCGCACGAGGGGCAGGAGCAGCCCACCGCGCAGACGTACCGCACCGAGGTGACGTTCGAGGACCGTACGCCGGGCGACGGCCGGTGGACGACGCGGCCCGAGCCGCAGACCGTGACCCTGGCCGCCGGGCGCACGACCGAGGTCTCCTGGGAGTTCCCGCCGGACGAGGGCAAACCGGCCGTCGCGGCCCACACGGTCTGCGCCGGACTCGCCGGATACGCCGGCGACCTGTGCGGCAGCGTCCCGACGTCCGGCCATGCGAGCCCCGGCCCGGCCTCGCCTCCCGGCGGCGGAGGCGGGGGCGGCGGCTCCTCTACGGGGCCGGGCGCACCCCCGGCCACCCCCGGCGTACCGCCCGGGGTGGTCCCCCCGGACGTGCCCGAAGAGCCGTAGGGAGGCGGGGAGGCCGTGGAGGACCGGCAGCGCGAGCCGGATCGGGAGCCGGACGGGGAGCCGGAGCCGGTCCGGCCGCAGTGGGGCACGTGGTTCAAGACGCTCGCCGGGATCGTCGCGCCCACCACCCTGGCGACGGGTCTGCTCCTCTACTTCGGCTTCGCCTATGTCGACGCCCGCTACCAGTACTTCGGCGTCGACGCCGCCACGCTGGACCTGTCCACGCAGGACTACCTGCTGCGCAGCGCGGGGACCCTCTACCTGCCGGTCGGGGTGGCCCTGCTCGCCGGGCTGGCCGGTGCCCTGGGCTGCTTCGCGGTGGCGGCGCTCGGCGCGGCCCGGCCACGGCTGGTGCCCGTGCTCGCGCGGGCGTCCGTGGCGCTGGCCGGATGCGGGGCCGTGCTGTTCGTCCTCGGCGTGCTCGCCGGCTGCGACGTCTGGCGGCCCGGGCTCCTGGCCACCCCGCTCATCCTGTGCTGCGGGCTGCTGCTGGCGGGGTACGGGCGGCTGCTGTACCTGCGGTCCGCCGGCCGCGCGCCCTACGGCCGGCGGGACCTGACCCTCTTCGCGTTCGTGGCGGCGCTCGTCTCGCTGTGCCTGTTCTGGACGGTACAGGTCTACGCCCAGCTGCAGGGCCGTGCCGACGCGCGCTACCTGGCCCGTAACCTGCGACTGCGCCCGGAGATCGTCCTGGACACGGCCGAGCGGCTGCACGTCACGGACCCGGGCGTGCGCGAGGAGGTACTCACGGCGGTGCCGGGCGCGCCCCAGCGTTTCCGCTACCGCTACCACGGGCTGCGGCTGCTCGCGCAGGTGGACAACCGGATGTTCGTCATCCCGCAGCGCTGGGACCGGGAGCGGAGCAGCGTCCTGGTCGTACCGGCGGACGCCAACGCCCGGGTCGCCTTCCGTCCCGGCTGAGCCCGGCCGAACCCGGCCGGGCCCGAGGCGGGGCATCGGATCGTCGCGTCGGTCAGATCGTCGCGGCGTCGATGACGAAGCGGTAGCGCACGTCGCTGGCCAGCACGCGCTCGTAGGCCTCGTTGATCCGCTCGGCGTCGATCAGCTCGATCTCGGAGGCGATGCCGTGCTCGGCGCAGAAGTCGAGCATCTCCTGGGTCTCCGGGATGCCGCCGATCATGGAGCCGGCGAAGGCCTTGCGCTGGGTGATGAGGGAGAAGGGGGCCACCGACAGCGGGCGCTCGGGGACGCCCAGCTGGACGAAGGTGCCGTCGGTCCGCAGGAGGCGGAAGTAGGCGTTCAGGTCCAGATCGGCCGAGACGGTGTTGAGGACCAGGTCGAAGGTGCCCGCGAGCTCCTCGAAGGTGGCCGGGTCGGAGGTGGCGTAGTAGTGGTCGGCGCCCAGCCGCAGGCCGTCGTCCTTCTTGCGCAGGGACTGGCTGAGGACGGTGACCTCGGCCCCCATCGCGTGGGCGATCTTGACGGCCATGTGGCCCAGACCGCCCAGGCCCACCACGGCCACCTTGCTGCCCGGGCCCGCGTGCCAGTGGGCGAGCGGGGAGTAGACGGTGATGCCGGCGCACAGCAGCGGGGCCGCGGCGTCCAGCGGGATGGCGTCGGGGATACGGAGCGCGTAGTTCTCGTCGACCACGAGACGCGTGGCGTAGCCGCCCTGGGTGACCCGGCCGTCGCGGCCGGTGGCACCGTAGGTGCCGATCATGCCGGTCCCGCCGGTGCAGTACTGCTGGAGGCCGGCCCGGCAGTTGTCGCACTCCCGGCAGGAGTCGACGAAGCAGCCGACGCCGACCCGGTCGCCGACGGCGTACCGGGTGACGCCGGGGCCGACCTCGGCGACCACGCCGGCGATCTCGTGGCCGGGGACGAGCGGGAAGTGGCCGCCCTCGCCCCACTCGGCGCGGACGGTATGGATGTCGGAGTGGCAGATGCCCGCGAACTTGATGTCGATCAGGATGTCGTGCTCGCCCAGCTCACGGCGGACGATGGTGGTCCGCTCCAGCGGGGCCTTCGGCGCGGGTGCCGCGTACGCGTGGACAGTGTTCGTGCTCATGCCCCGATCCTGCGTCCGACCTGCGACGACAGCCAGAACCCGGTGGAACGTACGCCCACGGTTCCTACTACTGACAGGACCACCCTGGCCACCGGCGGGCCCCGCATACTGAGGTCATGGACCAGCGCACCGAACTGAGCGAGTTCCTCCGCTCCCGCCGGGCCCGGCTGCTGCCGGAGGACGTCGGGCTGCCCTCGTACGGCGGGCGGCGCCGCGTGCCGGGGCTGCGGCGGGAGGAGCTGGCGCTGCTGGCCGGTGTGAGCGTCGCCTACTACACGCGCCTCGAACAGGGCCGGGGCCAGAACGTCTCGGCGTCCGTGGTGGACGCGATCGCCACCGCCCTCCGGCTGGACCGGGCCGAGCGGAACCATCTGACGCACCTGGTCCGGCCCGCGACGGCGCGGCGGTCACGGGCCGGTACGGCACGACCGCAGCGGGTGCGCCCGGCGGTGCAGCACCTGCTCGACGCGATGGAGGGCGTACCCGCGTACGTGCTGGGGCGGCGGATGGACATCATCGCCTGGAACCCGCTGGCCCGTGCGCTGCTGGGCGACTTCCCCTCCCTGCCGCCCGGACAGCGCAACATGGCCCGCCTGGTCTTCCTCGACCCCACCGCCCGCGAGCTGTACGTCGAGTGGGACGCCAAGGCGTCCGACATCGTCGCCCTGCTGCGACTGGACGCCGGGCGCTACCCCGACGATCCCGCGCTGGCCGCGCTCATCGGCGAACTGTCCGTCAAGAGCCCGGAGTTCCGCTCCCTGTGGGCCGCGCACAACGTCCGCGACAAGTGCTTCGGGGTGAAGCGGCTGCACCACCCGGTGGCCGGCCCCCTGACGCTGTCGTGCGAGACGCTGGTGCTGCCGATGGACGCGGAGCAGAACGTGGTCACTTACCACGCCGAGCCGGGTTCGCCGTCCGCCGACGCGCTGCGCCTGCTGGCGTCCTGGACGGCCGGGACCGCCGGGTCGGCGGGCCGGGAGTCCGCGCCCTCGGCGCTGCCCGGCGCGTAGGGACCGCGCGGCGGGTTCCGGACGGCGACGACCCCCGGGTGGAGGCGAATCACCCGGGGGTCGTGCCGTGGGGGTCCTGGGAGTCAGGGCAGCTGGGCCTGGAGCGCCCGGAGGGCGGCGGGCACGGGCTGGAAGAAGGTCTCCCCGCCGGAGGAGCAGTCGCCGCTGCCACCGGAGGTGAGGCCGAGGGCGGTGTCGCCGTCGAAGAGCGCGCCGCCGCTGTCACCGGGCTCGGCGCACACCGTGGTGCCGATCAGGCCTCTGACCTGCCCTTCCTGGTAGTTGACCGTGACGTTCAGCCCCGTCACCTCGCCGTCGTGGACCTGGGTGGTGCTGCCGCTGCGCCGTACCTGCTCGCCGACGGTCGCCTCGCCGGCCTTGGTGATGTTCTGCTGACCGCCGTCGTAGAGGTCCACCGCGCTGGGGTGGTCGGTGGTCGCCGTGTAGCGGACGAGGGCGTAGTCGTTGCCGGGGAACGACGACTTCTCGGTCGTGCCGACCCCGGAGCCGCCCTGGGACGCCGACCAGCTCGCGGAGGCGTTGCCGCAGTGCCCGGCGGTGAGGAAGTACGGCTTGCCGCCCTTGGTGACGTTGAAGCCGAGGGAGCAGCGGACGCCGCTCCCCCAGATGGCGTCGCCACCGGCGACGAGGGGGCGCAGCACGCCGGAGGCGTGCCGCACCGTGGCCCGGTCGCCGAGGGCGGAGACGGCCCGTTCCACCTTCGTCAGCGCCGCGCCCCGGACCGTGGGGTCGACGGTGACGACGACCTTGTGCGCCCGCTGGTCGACGTACGAGGTGGTGCCGGGGACGGCCACGCCGGTGTCCAGCGCCTGCTGGACGGAGGCCAGGGCGGCGGCCGAGCGGTCCGCGGGGGCGGGCGTCGCGCCGGCGCTCTGCGCTGTGAGGGAGGCGGTGGCCAGGGCCATGGTGCCGGCGACGGCCAGTGCCGTGCGGAGCCTGGGGATGCGTGAGTGGTTCAACTCGCCGACCTCCTGTGATGGGGGGTGCGCCCGACGTCGTCGGCGTCCGGGCACGGGAGGATGTCTGCGACACGACCGCGACCGCACGTCGCGTTCATGTCAAGAGCTGCCGAACGAGTGTCCCGTCCCGACAAGCGGGCCCACAAGAAAACATCCGGTCGCACACGATCCCCCAGAAGGGTGCGGTGCGACGACGCCCCCACCCCTCCACCGCCCGAACGGATATGACGTGGCGTCAGAGGTCAACGGGGTGAACACCCGTGACGAGGGGGCGGGCGGCATGCCCCGCGCGGAGCCGGGCCGAGCGGACGGCGACTGTCCGGTATTCGCCGTTCCGCTCAACTCCGCGACGCCGTAGGGCCGTTCAGGAGGAGCAGCTGCTGCCGCCTCCGCAGCTGGAGGAGGAACAGCTGCTGGACGAGCAGCTGGAATGGCTGGAGTGGCTCGAGTGGTGGCCGCCACCGCAGCTGGAGGACGACGAGCAGCTGCTCGAACTGCTGGAGCAGGAGGAAGTGTAGGAAGAAGAGGACGACGAGGACGAGGAGTACGACGACGAGCGCGACGAGGCCCTGCCGCTCCTGGTACGAGGCCTGGTGGCGGTGCTCGGCACGGCCTGGTCCGCCTTCCTGAACTGCCGGCGCAGCTCGCCGTCCGGGAGCTGGTCGACGCCGCGGCGGGCGACCAGCCCGGCCAGCCGGACGGCCTCGCCCTCCTCGCTCCAGGGGTCCTCGGCGGCCAGCCGGAGGCGGTACGCGGCGCCGAGGTCGGTGGCGTTGCGCCGGGAGGAGTCGCGCGGGGCGCACTTCGCCCGGACGACGATCCCGGCGACCACGAGAGCGACCACGAGCCCGGCGGCGACGCGGAACCCGGGCGCGAACAGCAGACAGATACCGCTGACTCCCGAGAAGACGAGGCCGGCCACCTGGAGGTGTGCGGCGAGCACCCACGAGTCCAGCGTGTCCGGGGACATCAGCAGCCCCCGGCCGATCAGGGCCTTCTCCAGGGCGTCGGGCGCGGCGCCCCAGCTCAGTTCGGTCCGCAGTCTGCGGAGCTTCTTCGTCCAGGTGCTGCCGCACTTCGCCAGGAGCGCGCGCTCCATGGCGTTGTGGGTGTCCGGCCGGACCACCTTGACCTTGCCGTCGGAGCTGATCCCGATCCGTCCGTCGGTCGCCATCAGCGTGATGACCGTGTCGGCGACCCGGGAGCCGCCGCCCATCAGGTAGGCGACCTCCAGCAGCTCGGGCGTGGCGGCCACATCGGCGGGCGTCCCCGTGCCGCGCGCCCGGCGGCGCAGGGCCACCAGGCGGGCCGACAGGGCGAGCGGCAGGGCGAACGCGACGACCGTGAGAAATATGAGCATGATCACCTGCTGTGTCTGCGGAGGGCCCGCAGGAGGCGGGCCGGGAGTCCACGGAGGCCCCGGGACACCGGGGCCGAGGGCCGCTGCCCGTCGATCCACGCGGCCAGCCCGGCCCGGCGCTCGGCGGCGCCGGGGTCATCGGGGTCGAGGCCGTCCAGGACGTGGGCAGCGAAGTCCAGGGCGTCGCGGCGGTAGCCGTCGGTCATGGGGCGTTTTCGCGCGTACGCCGTGAAGAGCGGGCGGTAGTCCGCGCCGAGGAGGGCGGGGAGACCGGGTGCGATCTTGGCGACGACGCCGGCGCGCTTGCCCAGCAGGGCCCGGCGCTGGATGTCCAGCCGGCGCGGATCGAAGCCCTCGGGCGGCGGAGCGCCGGCGACGAGGGTCGAGAGCAGGGCGTGCTGGGCGGCGGCGAGCCGCGCCCGGGCCTCGTCGGTGGAGCGGCCGGAGGTGGGCCGATCGGTGGTGGGGCGGCCGGAGGCGGGGCGCTCAGACATGCGCGGCACCCCGGACCACGGCGCGTATCGCGTCGAGCTCGGCGGCGAGCTCGCCGGACACGGGGAAGTCGTCGTCGCGCTCCAGCAGGACACCGGGCGGCGCGGTGCGGGCGCACAGCTCGGCGAGGACGTCGAGGACGGGCGGCCCGACGGGGTGGGCGTGGGTGTCGTGCCAGACGCCGTCGCGCTCGACGCCGCCCGCGACGTGTACGTAGGCGAGGGCGTCGAGCGGGAGCCCGTCGAGCACCGTGGCCGGGTCCTCGCCACGGTTGACGTGGTTGGTGTGGAGGTTGGCGACGTCGACCAGCAGCCGCACGCCGGTCCGCTCGACGAGCCCGCCGAGGAACTCCGCCTCGCTGAGCTCCTCGTCCGGCCAGGTCAGCAGGGCGGCGACGTTCTCCAGCGCGAGCGGCACCGGGAGGACCTGCTGGGCGATGCGCACGTTCTCGCAGAGGACGTCCAGGGCGTCCCGGGTGCGGGGCACGGGCAGCAGGTGGCCGGCCTCGGTCCGGGGCGCCCCGGCGAGCGGCCCGCCGGAGCGGACGAAGGCGATGTGCTCGCTGACCAGCGGGGCCCCGAGCGCCTCGGCCCGCTCGGCCAGGGCGACGAGGCGGGCCAGGTCGGGGCGGTCGGCCCCGCCGAGGCCGAGGGAGACGCCGTGCGGGACGACGGTGGTCCCGCGCTCGATCAGGCGCACCAGCGCTTCGGGCAGATGGCCGGGGCAGATGTTCTCCGCCACGACCTCCACCCAGTCGACGCCCGGCAGCAGCTCGATGTCGTCCGCGATCTCCGGGCGCCAGCCGACGCCCGTGCCCAGCGGCACGCTCATGATCACACCCCCGTGTTCCCCCGTGGCACTCGGTGCCGATGCGAAGGTCATTCCCTCCGCGGACCCGCTGAATCCTTGATCAGCAGGATAAGGAGCCGTGAAGTGATCGTCGCGGCGGGTGGTCCCGGCCGGCGGGCGCCGGCCGGGGCCGCCGCGGGCTCAGCCGGCGACCGGGGTTCCGGCGTCCTCCAGCAGGTCGGCATGGTGGCGCCGGGCCACGGCCGGGTGGGCGCGGAGCCAGCCCTTGATCTCGTTGCGGCCGTACTCGGCGAACAGCGGGTTGGTCGCGTCCTGCGTGACGCCGGGGGCCTGGTCGGCGTGGGCGAACGGGACGGGCGCGATCCGGGCGTCCAGCCGCGGGTTGTAGAAGAACGGCACCGAGAAGCGCTCGCGGGTGCCTGCCGGGCTGACCACGCGGTGGTTGGTGGCCTTGAGGTAGCCGTTGGTGGCGACCTCCAGCAGCTCGCCGAGGTTGATCACGAAAGCGCCGGGCAGCGGCGGGACGTCGATGAAGCTCCCGTCGGGTCCCTCCACCTGGAGCCCGCCGACCTCGTCCTGGAGGAGCAGGGTCAGGAATCCGTAGTCCTTGTGGGCGCCGACGCCCTGACCAGCGCCGTCGGGGGCGCTGCCGGGGTAGCGGACGAGCTTGAGGTGGAGATGGGGACGGTCGGCGAAGGCCTCGTCGTAGAAGTCCTCGGGGGCGCCGATGGCGGCCAGCAGCTCGTGGAGCAGCCGCTGGGCGACCGCGCTCAGCCGCTCGACCCAGCGCAGGGCGGCGGTGCGCAGCTCCGGCAGGGCGTCGGGCCACTGGTTGGGGCCCTCCAGCCACCAGTAGCCGGGGTCCTCCGGGCCGGGGACGTGGGGGGCGCGCTCGGCGCCTATGTCGAGCTGGTCGCGCCAGTCCTGGCTGCCGCCGGTGCGCTCGTCGCCGATGCGGGTGTAGCCGCGGAAGTGGGGCGAGTTGAGGTTGCTGATGGCGAGGCGGTCCGCCTCGGGGAGGGCGAAGAACTCGCGCATCACACGCGTGAGTTCAGCGGTCTCCTCGGCGGTGATGCCGTGACCGGTGAGGTGGAAGAAGCCGACGTCGCGGGCGGCGCGGTGCAGGGCGTCGTGAAAGCGCGCACGGGAGTCCGGGCCGGCCGAGGCGGCGGAGAGGTCCAGGACGGGAAGCTCGTTGATCATGAGATGTCCACTGCGTTAAAGGCCCGGTGAACGTCCGGCGGTAGCCGGACGGCCCGCCGGGGCCAGACGCAAGGGTATGCGGGCACGGCGGGGCCGGGTAGGGCGTGAGAAACAGAGCTGTGAAGCAGAGAGGAGAAAGCGGCGGCCACGGCCCTCAGAGACGGGCGGGCACGCGAAGGTGAATGGTCAGCCGCAGCGGCGACAGGACATGCTCGTGACGCGGACGAAGTCCACGTGGCGGCGCTTGACGAGATTCACAGGACCGAGGGTATACGCACTCGGCGGTGATCACCCCGCCGGACGGGGGTGGTTCGCGTCACACGCCGTTCACATTCGCCGCTTGTCCACCACCAGCACCCGCTCGTAGTGCCCCGTCTCCTCGATCTCGCCCACGTACGGCCGCACCCCGGCGAGGAAGGGCTCGCGGTGCGGGCCGCTCGTGAAGCCCCGCTCGTGGTCCGCCACCGAGGACCACTCGACGCGCAGCACGTAGCAGTCGGGCTCCTCCACCCCGCGCGACAGCTCGTAGCCCAGGCACTGGGGTGCGGAGTAGAGGTGCCCGGCCGCGGCGGCGCAGTCCTTCTCGAAGGCCCGGCGGCGCTCGGGGTCGGCGATCCGGTAACGGGTGTATTCGACGGTCACGGGACGTCTTCTCCATCCGGCATCAAAAGCCCGCCCGGACGCAGGCTGTGGGGGCGCTGTCCGAGCGGGCCGACGGCTGAGGAAACCCGCCGCGCCGCGCACGCTACCAGGCGCCCGCCAAAAGGAGTTGGGAGCGGCACCCCGCGAATGGACCGCTGGGGCGAATGAGTGAAACTCCGGAACTTCCCGAATAAACCGCAGTTACTCAGTTCGCTTCCCGATGGGAATCATCGATCGATCGAAAGGCATTGACGTGCTCAAGAAGGTACTCGCCACGGCTGCCGTATCGGCTTCGGCGGTCGGCGCCATGGCCTCCCCCGCCATGGCCATCGGCAACGACCAGGACGTCGCGAACGCCAATGGGGCGAAGACCGGCTACGGCAACACCAAGACCGGGGGCGAGGAAAGCCCGCAGATGAGCCTGATCCAGGGCACGCTCAACAAGCCGTGCCTGGGCATCGGGAAGATCAACCTCCAGGGCATCCTCGGAGCGGTTCCCATCGACCTCCAGGACATCCCGATCCTCACGTCGCAGCAGCAGCAGCAGTGCACCGACAACTCGACGATCAACGACGGCGACGACCCGCTGTCGCACCTGCTCGACGAGATCCCGATCATCTCGGGCAACGGTTCGGCGAACGGCGGCTGACAGCCGTCGGCGGAATCCCCGTCGGTTGCACGGAATTCCCCCCGCTTCCGGGTGTACGGGCCCCGGGGCGGGGGGATTCTTATGTCTCCGCCCTCGTCCCCTACCCTCGCCCCCGGGAGGCCTCCGCGGCCCGAGGCACCGACGACCGACCGTCACGCGCAACGGAGGACAGCGATGAAGGACATATCCCAGGCGCTCGTGCCGCCCCTCCTCGGGCCGGCCGGCAGGGGTCCCGCCCCCGCGTTCGACGGCTCGGGCATCGACGGCGGCCTCTACACGGACATCACCCGCGACGCGCGCCACGCGCCCTGGCTGCTCAACGACACGGTCGTCACCTGGTCCGCCTTCGGGCTGGCGCTGTTCGCAGCCCTGGTGCTCACGGCCTGGTGGCGGGCACGGCGCTCGGACTCGCCGATGATGGCCCGGGTGCTGGCCACGCCCCTGGTACTGGCGGTCGTCCACGGCGTGGACCTGGCGCTCAGGGCGCTGGTGCGCGAGGTGCCCCCGTGCCGGTCCATCCCCGGCAGCTTCACCCTGGAGTCCTGCCCGGTCCGGGGTGACTGGTCCTTCCCCAGCGACCACGCGGTGATCGCCTTCGCGGCGGCGGCCGCGCTGTGGCTCGCCGACCGGAGTCTGGGCACGGTGGCCGCGGCGGCGGCGGTGGCCATGGCGGCGTCCCGGGTGTGGATCGGGGCGCACTACCCGCACGACGTCGCCGTGGGGGCGCTGGTCGGCATCGCGCTGGCGGTCCCCTTGACGGTGCTGGCGACCCGGGGCACGCCCTGGGTCGAACGGGCCCGCAAGGGCCGGCTGCGCCCGCTGCTGCTGACCGCCGCGTGAAGGGCCGGGAGCGCGCCCGGCGCGGGACGCCGGCGGCCGGCGCCGCGGTGCTCGTGGCGGCGGGGGCCGGCGTGGCGGCCGTGGTGCTGACCGTCCTGACGGCACTGGTGGTGACCGCGGGCGGAGCGCCGTTCGCGGTGGACCGCGCGGCGCACGCGGAGGCGCTGGGGCTCCGCTCCGCCGGCGCGCTGACCGCCGCGCGGGCGCTGACCGCCACCGGTACGGGGGTGACGGTGTACGCGCTGGTGGCCGCGGCCGGGTGGCTGGCGTGCCACCGGGCGCGGCTGCCGGCGCGCCGCCGACTGCCGGTGGTGCTGGCCGCCCTGGCGGTCCTGGGGCTCGGCCAGGCGGTCCGCATCGGGCTGCGGACGGCGGTGGACCGCTCGCGGCCGCCGACCGCGGACTGGGCCGCGCACGCCCACGAGGCGTCCTTCCCCTCGGGGCACGCCACCACGAGCGCGCTGGTGGCGGGGCTGCTGGCCTGGGCGCTGCTGCGGGCGCTGCCGGGCACCCCGGGGCGGGTGGTGGCGGGCTGCTGCGGGCTGTGGGCGGCCGGGGTGGCGGTGACCCGGGTGTTCCTGGGCGTCCACTGGCTGACGGACCTCGTGGCCGGCTGGCTGCTGGCCGGGTGCTGGCTCGCGCTGACGCTGCCCGTACTGGGCCGCGCGACCGGGTGGGCGGCGGCACGCGGGCACGGGGCGGGAGAGCACGCGACGGGTGAGCACGCGGCGCGAAGGGCTGCGGAGCCGACCCGGCGGTGACGCGCGCGGGGACGCCGCACGAGGACGCCGTCCTGTCCGTACGCCGTCCTGTCCGTACGACCTCACGCTCGTACGCCCTCACGCTCGTACGACCTCGCACCCGTACGGCCTCGCGTCCGTCCACACGGCACCGCTATGGACTACTTTGCCGGACCATGACGGACATGACCGTTTCCAGGCGGACCCTGCTGGCCGGCGGCGCCGCGGCCGGTGTCACGGGCATGGCGGGCCCGGCCCGGGCCGCCGCCCGTGTGACGACCGGCTTCGAGCGCCTGGCCGCCGACGGCTACCGGCTGCTGGACGGGCAGCGGGTCGGCGTCATCACCAACCAGAGCGGCATCACCTCCGACGCGCGCGGCGTCGTCGACGTGATGCACGCCGACCGCCGGGTACGGCTCAAGGCCGTGTTCGGCGCCGAGCACGGCTACCGCGGCACCCCGCAGGCCGGGCTCTCCGAGGGCGAGTACACCGACCCTGCCACCGGGCTGCGGGTGTACGACACGTACCGCAAGAGCGGACGACAGCTCGCCGACCTGTTCGACCGGGCCGGGATCGACACGCTCGTCTACGACAGCCAGGACGCCGGCGCCCGCTTCTACACCTGCATCTGGACGCTCTACGACTGCATGGTGGCGGCCGCCCTGGCCGGCAAGCGGTTCGTGGTGCTGGACCGGCCGAACCCGGTGGGCGGCCGTGAGGCGTTCGGGCCCGTGCTCGACCGGAAGTACGCCACCTTCGTCGGCCGCGCCCCGATCGCCCAGGCCCACGGCATGACCGTCGCCGAACTCGCCCTGCTCTACAACGGCGAGTTCGTGCCCTCGGCCGCCGGGCGGGCCGTGGCGCTGTCGGTCGTGGAGATGACCGGCTGGCGGCGTGGCGACTTCTTCGACGCCACCGGGCTGCCGTGGGTGCCGCCGAGCCCCAACATGGCCACTCCCGACACCGCCCTCGTCTACTCCGGCACCGGGATGTTCGAGGGCACGAACATGTCGGAGGGGCGGGGCACGGTCCGGCCGTTCGAGATGCTGGGCGCGGAGGGGCTCGACGGCCGCTGGGCCGCGGCCGCGAACGCCGCCGGGCTGCCCGGGGTGCGCTTCCGGGAGGCCTACTTCTCCCCCACCTTCGGCCCCTTCCAGGGCAGGACGCTGGGCGGCCTCCACCTCCACGTCCTCGACCGTCCCGCCTACGACCCGGTGCGCACCGGCATCGCGCTGCTGGTGACCGCGAAGCGGACCTGGCGCGGTTTCGCCTGGCGGCCCGACCACTTCATCGACAAGCTGACGGGCTCGCCCCGGGTGCGGACGATGATCGACGCCGGTGCGGGCACGGACGAGGTGACGGGCGCCTGGCGTACGGAACTGGCGGCGTTCCGGCGGGTGCGGCGCCGGTACCTGCGCTACCGGTGAGGCGCGACGGGCGGCCCGGCCCCCGGTGACCCGAGGGGACCTCAGCAGTCCAGGGGGTAGGAGACCTGGTCGGTGACGGGTCCCTTGTTGCGGCAGATGCCGTAGCCCTGCTCCTGAAGATCGCTGATGATGCCGGACAGCGCCTCGGGGAAGTTGCTGAACAGGTGTCCCAGCACCACGCCGTTGTGCTTCTCCTCCGGCGTCGCGTCGCGCACGCTGGCCCGGATGTCCTCCACGCTGCGCGCCTGGCCGTCGGTCTTCTCCCAGTCGTGGGTGTCGATGGTCCAGTTGCAGATCCGGAACCCCATGTCGGCGGCGACCTCGCGTTCCCGCTCGTCGGCGGCGCCGTAGGGCGGGCGCAGCATGTTGCCGCCCACTCCGCGCTGGATCTCCTCCGTCAGGGCGTCGTCGTCCAGCGCGGTGAGCTTGCGGTGGGTGTAGGAGTGGTTGCCCACCCAGTGGCCCTGCCGGCGCAGCGTCTCGGTGATCTGGGGGTACTGGGAGGCGAAGCGGCCGATGAGGAAGAACGCCGCGCGCACGCCCTGGGCCTGCAGCTGGGCGCCGATGCGGACGGAACGCTGCGGGTCGTTGTAGGGCCAGTCGTCCAGCGTCAGCAGCACCCGGCCGGAGGTGTTGCCGCACCGCTCGCGGTCGTAGACACCCTCCGGCTGCGCGGCGCGGGAACGGGGCGCGGCGCCCGCGCCGTCGCCGTCGTGGGGCACTCCGTCGATCCGGCCGGCCGCGGTGCCGGGGCGCTTGCCCAGGGCGGCGGCCCGGCACTCGGGGCCCCCGATGCCCCCGGGCCCGCACTCCAGCGGGTCGCCGTCCAGCGTGTGCACCAGGTACGCCGAGCAGGCCACCAGCACGGACAGCGTCAGGACCTGCTTCAGCGGAGCCCGTCGTCGGCGCCGGTGGCGCCCGCTGCCACGCCGGAGGACGTCACGGTATCCGGACATGCACGACTCCTCACGGGTGACGGGCCGTCGGCGGCGTGCGGGGTCCGTCACCTCACCCCGGCGACGACGCCGGTTCGATGATCTTGACACCCACCCTCGGGGCAGCCGCCGGACCTCGCAACCGCGCGCGGAGCCGGGATTGGCCCGGCCGGGGGGGGGGGGGGGGGGGGGGGGGGGGGGGGGGGGGGGGGGGGGGGGGGGGGGGGGGGGGGGGGGGGGGGGGTGGGCGGGGGGGGGGGGGGGGGGGGGGGGGGGGGGCGGGTCGGGGGGGGGGGGGGGGGGGGGGGGGGGGGGAAAAACACCCCCCCCCCCCCCCCCGCCGCCGCGCCCCCTCCCGCGCGGTCTTCCGCCCGGTGGCCATCCGCACCGAGC
>NZ_JBWKFM010000017.1:118688-151514 GCF_056434285.1 Streptomyces sp. NPDC044063 | reverse complement strand
CTCAAGGAACGGACGCTTCCTTTGTACTCACCCTCTCGGGCTTTCCTCCGGGCGCTTCCCTTCGTTGTTTCCAACCTTACCAGATCCGTTTTCCGTTCGTTTCCGATCGGAATTTCGTTTCCAGCGCCCTGTTGGACCGGGCTTCCCCGACTTTATCAGATTTCTCTGAGTCGGATTTTCACTCGCTTTCCGGAAGCTTGCCTCGCGCCCAAGCGCTTGGCGTTCCCTCTGCGGTGGAGCCGTAAACGTACTGGACGGCCGCGCCCGATGCAAATCGGCAGCGGGGCGGCCGCCCATACGGCTGATGCCGCGTCAGACCTCGACGACGACCGGGAGGATCATCGGGCGACGGCGGTAGCTGTCCGACACCCACTTGCCCACCGTGCGGCGCACCAGCTGCTGGAGCTGGTGGGGCTCGGCGATGCCGTCCGCGGCGGCCTTGGCGATGACCTCTTCGATCTTCGGGGTCACGGCGCTGAACGCCGAGTCCTCGATGCCGGAGCCACGTGCCTGGATCTGCGGACCGCTGACGACCTTGCCGGTCGTGCTGTCGACGACCACGTGGACGAAGATGATGCCTTCGTCGCCGAGGATGCGGCGGTCCTTGAGCGAGGCCTCGGTGACGTCGCCGACCGAGAGGCCGTCCACGTACACATAGCCCGCCTGCACCTTGCCGGTGATCTTCGCCTTGCCGTCGACCAGGTCCACGACGACGCCGTCCTCGGCGATGACGATGTGGTCCTTGGGAATGCCGGTGAGCGCGCCCAACTCGGCGTTGGCGCGCAGGTGGCGCCATTCGCCGTGCACCGGCATCAGGTTCTTCGGCTTGCAGATGTTGTAGAAGTACAGCAGCTCGCCGGCCGAGGCGTGGCCCGAGACGTGGACGCGGGCGTTGCCCTTGTGGACGACGTTGGCGCCCCAGCGGGTCAGGCCGTTGATCACGCGGTAGACCGCGTTCTCGTTGCCGGGGATCAGGGACGAGGCCAGGATGACGGTGTCGCCCTGGACGATCCGGATCTGGTGGTCCCGGTTGGCCATGCGGGACAGCGCGGCCATGGGCTCGCCCTGGGAGCCGGTGCAGACCAGCACGACCTCGTCGTCCGGCAGGTCGTCGAGGGTCTTGACGTCCACGACGAGGCCGGCGGGCACCCGCAGGTAGCCCAGGTCGCGGGCGATGCCCATGTTGCGGACCATCGAGCGACCGACGAAGGCGACCCGGCGGCCGTACTCGTGCGCCGCGTCGAGGATCTGCTGGATGCGGTGGACGTGGCTGGCGAAGCTGGCCACGATGATGCGCTTTTGGGCGCCCGCGAAGACCTGGCGCAGCACGCCGTGGATGTCGCGCTCGGGCGGCACGAAGCCGGGGACCTCGGCGTTCGTGGAGTCCACGAGCAGGAGGTCGATGCCCTCCTCGCCGAGCCGGGCGAAGGCCGGCAGGTCGGTGAGGCGACGGTCCAGCGGGAGCTGGTCCATCTTGAAGTCGCCGGTGTGCACGGCCATGCCGGCCGGGGTGCGGATGGCGACGGCCAGGGCGTCCGGGATGGAGTGGTTGACCGCGATGAACTCGCAGTCGAAGGGGCCCAGCCGCTCGCGGTCGCCCTCGACGACCTCGAGGGTGTAGGGGCGGATGCGGTGCTCCTGGAGCTTGGCCTCGATCAGGGCGAGGGTCAGCTTGGAGCCGATCAGCGGGATGTCCGGCTTCTCGCGGAGGAGGAACGGGACGCCGCCGATGTGGTCCTCGTGACCGTGCGTGAGCACGATGCCCTCGATGTCGTCGAGGCGGTCACGGATGGACGTGAAGTCCGGCAGGATCAGATCGACTCCGGGCTGCTCCTCCTCAGGGAAGAGCACTCCGCAGTCGACGATCAGCAGACGGCCGTCGTACTCGAAGACCGTCATGTTGCGGCCGATCTCGCCGAGACCGCCGAGCGGGGTGACGCGAAGGCCTCCCTTGGGAAGCTTCGGCGGCGAACCGAGTTCAGGGTGCGGGTGGCTCAAAAGACTCTCCTCACCACGCGCGCCACATGCCCCGTGGGCACGTGGCGCGCGTGACAATCGTGCACTTGCAGTTGTTGTCGGTATTCGGTTGTGAAGTCTGGGTGCTAGAGCTGTACCCCGCCGGCGGCGAGATCGCTCTTGAGCTGCGCGGTCTGCTCGTCCGTGAGCCCGATGAGGGGCAGTCGCAGCGGACCGCCGGGCAGCCCTTGGAGCTTGAGGGCGGCCTTGGTCGTCATGACGCCCTGGGTGCGGAACATGCCGGTGTAGACCGGCAGCAGGCGGCGGTGGATCTCGGCCGCCTTGTCGACGTCGCCGGAGCGGTGGGCCTCCAGGAGCGCGCGCAGCTCGGGGGCGACGACGTGGCCGACGACGGAGACGAAGCCCGCGGCGCCCACGGACAGCAGCGGGAGGTTGAGCATGTCGTCGCCGGAGTACCAGGCGAGACCCGAGCGGGCCATGGCCCAGCTGGCGGCGCCGAGATCGCCCTTGGCGTCCTTGTTGGCGACGATGCGCGGGTGCTCGGCGAGCCGGACCAGGGTCTCGGTCTCGATCTGGACGCCACTGCGGCCGGGGATGTCGTAGACCATCACGGGGAGGTCCGTGGCATCGGCGACGGCGGTGAAGTGGCGGCGCAGGCCCTCCTGCGGGGGCTTGTTGTAGTACGGGGTCACGACCAGGAGGCCGTGGGCGCCCGCCTGCGCGGCGGCGCGGGCGAGCTCGGTGCTGTGCCGGGTGTCGTTGGTGCCGGCTCCGGCCACGACATGGGCGCGGTCACCGACCGCCTCGACGACGGCGCGTACGAGCTGGGCTTTCTCCGCATCGCTGGTGGTGGGGGACTCACCGGTGGTGCCGTTGACGACGAGGCCGTCGTTGCCTGCGTCGACCAGGTGGGCGGCGAGGCGCTGCGCGCCGTCGAGGTCGAGCGCGCCGTCGGCGGTGAAGGGCGTGACCATGGCGGTCAGGACCCGCCCGAAGGGCGTCTGCGGTGTGGAGGTCGGAGCCATGGGGCCCACGCTACTCGTTGCTCACCGTGAGGTGCTCCCTCGGGGAGTGCGAAAAGGGATCCCGGCACTGCCTGCTCGGGGGTTCAAGCAGTGCCGGGTCCGTTTTTTCAGCCTAGATGAAGGTGTTGAAATGCCGCAATACGGACACCGTGATCGGTGCTCCGGTCGCACTGCGTCACGGCACACGACCGGCCATGATCAGGGGGCGACGCGGCCGTTCTTGTTGAAGGCCTCGTAGGTCAGCGGCATGAGCTTGGCCCACTCCGCCTCCATCTTCTCGCCCACCATCTCGATCTCCCGCTGCGGGAAGGAGGGGACCTTCGCCAGCTCGTGCTGGGTGCGCAGGCCGAGGAAGTGCATCAGCGAGCGCGCGTTGCACGTGGCGTACATCGAGGAGAACAGGCCGACCGGGAGGACCGAGCGGGCCACCTCGCGGGCCACGCCGGCGGCGAGCATCTCCTGATACGACTCGTACGCCCGGCGGTAGCTGTCCTCCATGGCACGGCTGGTGAGCTCGTGCTGCTCCGCGGTGCCCTCGACGAAGACGTACTTGCCCGGGCGGCCCTCCTGGACCAGCTTGCGGGACGCGTCCGGCACGTAGAAGACGGGCTCCAGCTCGCGGTAGCGGCCGGACTCCTCGTTGTACGACCAGCCCACGCGGTGCCGCATGAACTCGCGGAAGACGAAGATCGGGGCGCTGATGAAGAAGGTCATCGAGTTGTGCTCGAAGGGGCTGCCGTGGCGGTCGCGCATCAGGTAGTTGATGAGCCCCTTGGACCGCTCGGGGTCCTTGGTGATCTCCTCCAGGGACTGCTCGCCGGCCGTGGAGACGCGGGCGGCCCACAGCACATCGCTGTCCGCCGCGCTGTGCTTGACCAGCTCGACGGTCACATCGCCGCGGAACGTCGGCTTGTCGGTCGTGGCGTCCTCGGTGGGGGTGTCGGTCACCGGCGGGGTCCTTCCGTTTCGCGTTGCCTTGCCGGCGCCAAGCCTACGGGCCGCCACTGACACTCCCGTGTCGCCGGGCCCGCACTCCCGTGTCGCCGGGCCCGGGAACGGAACCACCCCCACCACAGCGGAGGGGTCTCGCGCCAGTTGATATTTTTCACAGAAGTTACGGAAAACGGGCACCCAACCGGGAGTTCGAACGTCCTTACTTGTGACAACCCACCCCAAGGTTCCTAGGAGAGCCCTTCATGTCCCTCCCCCAGCCTCCGCTGGGCGGCACCCGCAGCCGAGAGTCCGTGCCGTTCGCCTTCGTCGCCGAGGCCGAGCGCTACCGCAGCAACGTCACGCCGCCACCCCGAGACCGCGTCGACCGCTCGCAGATCGTCGGGCGGGCGCTCGTGGGGCTGACGGTGGCGGCGGGGCTGGTCGGGGCGCTGCTGTTCGGCATGCCCGCGCTCAAGACGGACCCGCGCGACACCCACCGGACCCAGCAGTCCGAGGCGCACACGGGTCGCTGATCCACCGCCTCTGACCAGCGGGTACCCTCACCCCGCACAGCCATTCGAGCGTGCATGTGTGTGAGTGAGGAACCGTCGTGCCCCTGCCCTTCCTGACAGCCGACCGCGACGACGATCTCGCGACGACGACAGCGACCGCGACCGCCGCGCCCCCGGCCCACACGGACCCGGCCCCGGCCCCGTGCACGGACCCCTCGATGGACCTGTACGAGAGCCGGAGCCGCCGGCGGCGTCCCTACCGCCCGGGTCCGCTGCGGGTGGGTGGCGCGGCGGTGCTGCTTCTGTTCGCGTCGCAGCTGCTCGTCGCCGCCCTGATCATCGGGTTCGCCGGCTCGCTGCCCGGCGCCGGCATCGCCCTGGCCGTGGCCGCGCTGCTGATCGCGCTCGCGTGGCGATCGGTCCGTACGGGCATCTGGGTGGACGAGAAGGGACTGCGCCAGTCGCGGCTGCTCACCGGCACCTCGCTGCCGTGGTCCGCCGTCGGCGAGGTGCGGATCGTCCAGCAGCCCGTACGCCGACTGGGTCTGCTGGGCGCGGTGCAGGGCCAGGCGCTGGTCGTCCACCGCGCCGACGGCCAACCGCTGCCGGTGCTGGTCACCGACCAGGGGCCGGACTTCCTCGGCCGTCCGCAGGCCTTCGCCGCGGCGGCCGACGCCACCGAGGAGTGGGTGGCGGAGCTGCGGGCCGCCGCCGGCCGTAACTGACCGGCCGACCGGCCGGCGCGGTCAGACCGCGTCGGCCCGGACCGGCCTGCCGTCGTGGAGGGCGATCGCCCGCTGCATCGCCTTGCGCGCGCGAGGGGTGTCGCGGGCGTCGTGGTAGGCGACCGCCAGCCGGAACCAGGAACGCCAGTCGCCCGGCGCCCGCTCCGTCTCGGCCCGGCGCTTGGCGAACACCGCGTCCGCCGAATCCCGGTCGATGCGGCCGCCGGGGGTCCGGACGAGCTCGTCGACCGGCAGCCCGCCCTCGGCCTCCAGCTCCCGCGCCAGCCGGTTGGCGTCGCGCGCGAACTTGGTGGTCTGGTACAGGAACCAGGCCCCGATGAACGGCAGCACCAGCACCGCGGCGCCGAAGGCGACGGTGATCGGGGTGCCCTGCTGGATGAGCATGACGCCGCGGCTGCCGACCAGCATGAAGTAGACGACCAGGACGGCGGC
This sequence comes from Streptomyces sp. NPDC044063, assembly GCF_056434285.1. Classification (NCBI taxonomy): domain Bacteria; kingdom Bacillati; phylum Actinomycetota; class Actinomycetes; order Kitasatosporales; family Streptomycetaceae; genus Streptomyces; species Streptomyces sp. NPDC044063. The sequence continues at coordinate 145,889 of NZ_JBWKFM010000017.1, read as the reverse complement.
CAGGGCGAAATAGACGATCTTTGCGCGCATGACTACCGGTCCAGGTCCAGGAAGTGTTCGAGCCCGAAGGTCAGGCCCGGGGTGGTGACCACGCGCCGCGCGCCGAGCAGGATGCCCGGCATGAAGCAGCTGTGGTGCAGCGAGTCGTGGCGGATGGTGAGCGTCTCACCGGTGTCGCCGAACAGCACCTCCTGGTGGGCGAGCAGCCCCCGCAGCCGTACGGCGTGCACGGGCACCCCGTCGACGTCGGCGCCGCGCGCGCCCGGAAGGGCCGTGCTGGTGGCGTCGGGCTGCGGGGCGCAGCCGGCCTCGCGCCGGGCGGCCGCGATGAGCTGCGCGGTGCGGGTCGCGGTGCCGGAGGGGGCGTCCGCCTTGTTGGGGTGGTGGAGCTCGACGACCTCGACGGACTCGAAGTAGCGGGCCGCCTGCTGGGCGAAGGCCATGGTCAGGACCGCGCCGATGGAGAAGTTGGGGGCGATGAGCACACCGGTGGAGGGCGAGGCCTCCAGCCAGGAGTTCAGCGTCGCGAGGCGCTCCTCGGTCCAGCCGGTGGTGCCGACCACGCCGTGGATGCCGTTGCGGACGCAGAACTCGAGGTTGTCCATCACCGAGTCCGGGTGCGTCAGCTCGACCGCGACCTGGGCGCCGGCCTCGGTGAGGGCGTCGAGGCTGTCGCCCCGGCCCAGCGCCGCCACCAGCTCCATGTCCTCGGCGGCCTCCACGGCCCGTACGGCCTCGGAGCCGATCCGGCCCTTCGCGCCGATGACGGCGACGCGCAGCTTGCTCATCGTCCCTGCTTCCCCTCGATCAAGAAACGGCTTCGTGCAGACGGGCGGCCTGCTTGTCCTTCAGCGGGCCGATGACCGACAGTGAAGGACGCTGCCCCAGTACATCGCGGGCCACCTCACGGATCTCGTCCGGGGTGACCTCGGCGATGCGCGCCAGCATGTCGTCGACGGACATCTGGTCGCCCCAGCAGAGCTCGCTCTTGCCGATGCGGTTCATCAGCGCGCCCGTGTCCTCCAGGCCCAGCACGGTGGAGCCGGAGAGCTGGCCGATGGCGCGGCGGATCTCCTCGTCCGACAGGCCCTCGGTGGCCACCCGGTCCAGTTCGTCGCGGCAGATCCGCAGCACGTCGTGGACCTGGCTGGGGCGGCAGCCGGCGTAGACGCCGAAGAGGCCGCAGTCGGCGAAGCCGGAGGTGTACGAGTAGACCGAGTAGGCCAGCCCGCGCTTCTCCCGGACCTCCTGGAACAGCCGCGAGCTCATGCCGCCGCCCAGGGCGGTGTTGAGCACGCCCAGCGCCCAGCGGCGCTCGTCGGTGCGGTGGAGGCCCGGGACGCCGAGGACGACGTGCGCCTGCTCGGTCCTGCGGCCCAGCACCTCCACGCGGCCCGCGGCGCGGATCGTCTTCGTGCCGCCGCGCGGAGCGACCGGCACGGCGTCCGTACGGCCCAGGGCGCCGGCCTTCTCGAAGGCGGCCCGGACCTGGCGGACGACCTTGGCGTGGTCGACGTTGCCCGCCGCGGCCACGACCAGGTGGGTCGGGTCGTAGTGGCGCTTGTAGAAGCGGGAGATCTGGTCGCGGGTGAGGGCGTTGATCGTGTCGACGGTGCCCAGGACCGGACGGCCGAGGGGGGTGTCGCCCAGCATGGTGTGCGCGAACAGGTCGTGCACGCAGTCGCCGGGGTCGTCCTCGGTCATCGCGATCTCTTCGAGGATCACGCCGCGCTCGGCGTCGACGTCGGAGGCCTCGATCAGCGAACCGGTGAGCATGTCGCAGACGACGTCGATCGCCAGCGGCAGGTCGGTGTCGAGCACACGCGCGTAGTAGCACGTGTACTCCTTGGCCGTGAAGGCGTTCATCTCGCCGCCGACCGCGTCCAGGGCGGCCGAGATGTCGAGGGCGCTGCGCCGGGCCGTGCCCTTGAAGAGCAGGTGCTCCAGGTAGTGGGTGGCGCCGTTGAGCGTCGGGGTCTCGTCGCGGGAGCCGACGTTGGCCCAGATACCGAAGGTCGCGGAGCGCACGGACGGCAGGGTCTCGGTGACGACGCGGAGGCCGCCGGGAAGGGTGGTCCGGCGGACGGTGCCGATGCCGTTCTCACCCTTGAGAAGCGTTTGGGTACGGGCGACGGCCCGCCCCTCCGAAGAGGTGCGGGCCGTCACACGGGAACTGCGCGACGTCACTTGTCGGAGTCGTCCTTGTTCTCGGAGGCGTCCTCGCCCTCGATCACGGGGATGAGGGAGAGCTTGCCGCGCTGGTCGATCTCGGCGATCTCGACCTGGACCTTGGCGCCGACGCCGAGCACGTCCTCGACGTTCTCCACGCGCTTGCCACCGGCGAGCTTGCGGATCTGCGAGATGTGCAGCAGGCCGTCCTTGCCCGGGAGCAGGGAGACGAACGCACCGAAGGTGGTGGTCTTGACGACCGTACCCAGGTAGCGCTCGCCGACCTCCGGCATGGTCGGGTTGGCGATGCCGTTGATCGTGGCGCGGGCGGCCTCGGCGGAGGGGCCGTCGGCGGCACCGATGTAGATGGTGCCGTCGTCCTCGATCGTGATCTCGGCGCCGGTGTCCTCCTGGATCTGGTTGATCATCTTGCCCTTGGGGCCGATGACCTCACCGATCTTGTCCACCGGGATCTTGACGGTGATGATCCGCGGGGCGTGCGGGGACATCTCGTCGGGGGTGTCGATGGCCTCCATCATCACGTCGAGGATGTGGAGACGGGCGTCGCGGGCCTGCTTGAGGGCCGCGGCCAGCACGGAGGCCGGGATGCCGTCCAGCTTGGTGTCCAGCTGCAGCGCGGTGACGAACTCCTTCGTACCGGCGACCTTGAAGTCCATGTCGCCGAACGCGTCCTCCGCACCGAGGATGTCGGTGAGGGTGACGTAGTGGGTCTCGCCGTCGATCTCCTGGGAGATCAGGCCCATGGCGATACCGGCGACGGGGGCCTTCAGCGGCACACCGGCGTTCAGCAGCGACATGGTGGAGGCGCAGACCGAGCCCATGGAGGTCGAGCCGTTGGAGCCCAGCGCCTCGGAGACCTGGCGGATCGCGTAGGGGAAGTCCTCGCGCGACGGCAGGACCGGCATGATGGCGCGCTCGGCGAGGGCGCCGTGGCCGATCTCGCGGCGCTTGGGGGAGCCCACGCGGCCGGTCTCACCGGTGGAGTACGGCGGGAAGTTGTAGTTGTGCATGTAGCGCTTGCGGGTCACCGGGGAGAGGGTGTCCAGCTGCTGCTCCATGCGGAGCATGTTGAGGGTGGTGACGCCCAGGATCTGGGTCTCGCCACGCTCGAACAGGGCGGAGCCGTGGACGCGCGGGATGGCCTCGACCTCGGCGGCCAGGGTGCGGATGTCGGTGACACCGCGGCCGTCGATGCGCTTCTTCTCCTTGATGACGCGCTCACGGACCAGGGTCTTGGTCAGCGAGCGGTACGCGGCGGAGATCTCCTTCTCGCGGCCCTCGAACTGCGGGAGCAGCTTCTCGGCGGCGAGCTCCTTGACGCGGTCCAGCTCGGCCTCGCGCTCCTGCTTGCCGGCGATGGTGAGCGCCTGGGCCAGCTCGGTGCGGACGGCGGCGGTCAGCGCCTGGAGGACGTCGTCCTGGTAGTCCAGGAAGACCGGGAACTCGCCCTCGGGCTTGGCGGCCTTGGCGGCGAGCTCGGACTGGGCGCGGCACAGCACCTTGATGAAGGGCTTCGCGGCCTCGAGACCGGCGGCGACGACCTCCTCGGTGGGGGCCTCGGCGCCGTCCTTGACCATCTGGATGGTCTTCTCGGTGGCCTCGGCCTCGACCATCATGATCGCGACGTCGCCGTCCTCCAGGACGCGACCGGCCACGACCATGTCGAAGACGGCGTCCTCGAGCTCGGTGTGGGTCGGGAACGCCACCCACTGGCCCTTGATCAGGGCCACGCGGGTACCGCCGATGGGGCCCGAGAAGGGCAGGCCCGCGAGCTGCGTGGAGCAGGAGGCGGCGTTGATGGCGACCACGTCGTAGAGGTGGTCGGGGTTGAGCGCCATGATCGTCTCGACGATCTGGATCTCGTTGCGCAGGCCCTTCTTGAAGGACGGGCGCAGCGGGCGGTCGATCAGGCGGCAGGTGAGGATCGCGTCCTCGGAGGGCCGGCCCTCGCGGCGGAAGAAGGAGCCGGGGATCTTGCCGGCCGAGTACATCCGCTCCTCGACGTCCACCGTCAGGGGGAAGAAGTCGAGCTGGTCCTTGGGCTTCTTCGACGCGGTCGTGGCCGACAGCACCATGGTGTCGTCGTCCAGGTAGGCCACGGCGGAGCCGGCGGCCTGACGGGCCAGACGGCCGGTCTCGAAGCGGATGGTGCGGGTGCCGAAGGCGCCGTTGTCGATGACGGCCTCGGCGTAGTGGGTCTCGTTCTCCACCAGGGATATCTCCTCTTGTGCGTCCCTGCCCGTGTGGCGGGGACGGTGGCGGAGGGCGCCGCCTGCTCCGTGCGGGCCGGTCTTCGATCGAAGCACCCGGAATTCCCTGTTCCGGGGGCCACTACCGAGGACCGGCGAAGAGCTCGGCGCTCCTCCTCGTCAGATGTCTCGTTCTGTATGCCGTTGTGGGACCAGACTACAAAGCTTCCGCTCGTCGCCGCTTCCCACGGGGCGCGCTGCGGGAACGTTCCGCGCGCCGCGGCATACGCGAAGGGAGCGGCTCCCGGGTGTGGGAACCGCTCCCTTCATGGCGTCTTACTTGGCGCCGGCGGCACCGCGGCGGATGCCGAGGCGCTCGACCAGGGCGCGGAAGCGCGTGATGTCCTTCTTGGCCAGGTACTGCAGCAGGCGGCGACGCTGACCGACCAGGAGCAGCAGACCACGACGGGAGTGGTGGTCGTGCTTGTGCTTCTTGAGGTGCTCGGTCAGGTCCGAGATGCGGCGGGTGAGCAGCGCGACCTGAACCTCGGGGGAACCGGTGTCGCCCTCCTTGGTGGCGAACTCACCCATGATCTGCTTCTTCGTGGCGGCGTCGAGCGACACGCGGCACTCCTTCTGAGTCTCGTTTTGGCCACCGAGTGCCCCTGGTCTCTTTCTCAGGGGAGCTTCCGTTACTCGGGAGGCGGGGTCCGCTGGGCGCTGTCCCCAGAAGCCTTGCGAGGCGGTCCGGGGGCGCGTACACAAACGGCCACTGGACACAGTACCAGCCCCGGCGCCCGGCCCCGGGCGCCGGTCCGGCCGTCGGCCCTCGGCGCGCCCCGGCCGTCGGCCCTAGTCGCCGGTGAGGCCGCGGGCTGTCGCGTACACGTCGAGCACGGCGAGGCACATCGGCACCAGCGCGAGCAGGAGGACACTCTCCGTCATGTCGGACACCCTCCCCCAAAAGGGTGACAGACCCCTGCGCGGGACGATCAGCGCGACACCCGTGAGGGTGGCGGCGACGGCGACCACGGCCGCCGCCAGCCACAGGGTGCGGACGTCGGAGTCGGCGCCGGCCGGCGGGCGCAGGGCCAGCCCCAGGACCAGCAGCGCGAGCCCGGCCGTCCCGGCGGCCAGCAGGACCGCGACCTGCGCGGCGTAACGGAAGAGCCGGGCGCGCAGCAGCGTGGCGAGCGCCGTGGCCAGGGCGAGGCCCTGGGCCCAGGGGCCGGCCGAGAAGGCGAGCACGGCGGTGGCGCCGGTGACGACGACGGCACAGCCGGCGACGAGGCCGAGGAGCAGCTCGTGGCCGCGCCGGGCCCGGTCGGCGACACGCTCGGCGTCGACGGGCTCGGCCGGGTCCGGGCCGGGCGCGTCGAGGTCCTCCTCGGCGGCGGTACGGGGCGCGGCGTAGCCGACGGGCAGCCGGGCTACGCGGGCGGAGAGCGCGGGCAGGAAGGCGACGGCGCCGAGGGCGGTGACCGCGCAGACGGCGGCGGCCGCGGCGGGCCGGGACCCGGCGAGGACGGTGCCGAAGGCGGCCAGGACGCCGGTGGCGGAGGCGACGACGACGGCCACGAAGGGGGCGTCGCCGGAGGGCATGAGGGCGACCAGGACGACGGCGGCGACGAGCACGGCCGAGCAGCCGAGCAGGAACTGGAGCCGGCCCGCGCCCTGGCCGGGGGCCGGCGCCGGCAGCCCGGCGCCGGCGATCAGCAGGTGCGGCACGGCGGCCAGGCCCAGGGCGACGGCGGAGGTCCGGTCGGCGTAGACGCGGGCCCGGACACCGGCGAAGGCGGTCAGCAGGACGGCGACCGCGCCGGCGGCGATGCCGGGCGTGCCGTGGGTGTCGTGGCGCACGGGGTCGGCCCACCACAGCAGGCAGGCCATGAGGACCAGCAGCAGGGCGCCGGCGGCCAGGCCGAAGGCGCGCAGCAGCCGGGTGTCCCACAGGGCTCGGCCGCCCTGCACGGCGGTGGCGACGGCGTCGGAGACGTCGTCGTGGACGGCGGGCGGCAGCGACTCGGCGAAGGGGCGCAGCAACAGGATCTCGCCGTCGAGGACGTGCTGGGCCGCCAGGGTGCGGGAGGCGTCGAGGACGGTGCCGTCACGGCGGACGAGGTGGTGGCCGGTGGGGGTGCCGGCGTCCTGGGTGACGCCGGTGAGCCGGAGGATCTCGGGGCGGACGTCGGCGACGGGCAGGTCCTCGGGCAGGGCCAGGTCGACGCGGCGGTCGGGCGCGACGACGGTCACCCTGCAGAAGCCGGTCGTGGCGGTCGTACTCACCCGGATTGCCCCCTGGTCCCTCTGGTCCCTCGGTTCCCGGCGGCCGCTCGGGCGGCCCGCCGCTGTGCCGCGGCGTGCGACGGCTCGTCACCCTATCGGGGACGAACGTTCGTACGCCGATAGGATCACCGTCTCGCGGGGGGAGGCCGGGGCCGCAGGGGTTCCGGTCGTAACGGCCCCTCGGCACCGAGGGGTTGAGCCGTTTCGTGAGCCAGGTCGTGGTCAAGCGCCAGCCGCGGGTGCTCCCGCCCGGGGTGCCGGACGCGGAACTGCGGCTGGAGGCACCGCCCGAGCTGCCGCGCGGCCGCCAGGACGGCATCCTGATGCAGCTGCTGCCCACGCTGGGCATGGCCTCGTCGATGGTCTACTTCTTCATGCCGGGCGCCCACCCGATGATGAAGATCATGGGCGTCCTGATGATGGTCTCGACGCTCGGCATGACGATCGCCATGGTCGTCCGCTACCGGCAGGGCTCCCAGGGCCAGCTGGCCGACCTGCGCCGCGACTACCTCCGCTACCTCGCGCAGACCCGCCGGGCGGCCCGGCGCACCGCCCGCGCGCAGCGCGACGCCCAGCTGTACCTCCACCCGGACCCCGGGCAGCTGTGGTCGGTGGTGGCCGAGGGGAGCCGGGTGTGGGAGCGGCGGGCGGCCGACGACGACTTCGCGCAGCCCCGGATCGGGCTCGGCGTCCAGCGCCTGGCCACCCCGCTGGTGGCCCCCGAGACGGCGCCCATGGACGAGCTGGAGCCGCTGACGGCCGGCGCGATGCAGCGCTTCCTGGCCGTGCACGGCTCGCTGGACGGCCTGCCGGTGGCCGTGTCGCTGCGGGCCTTCTACCACGTGACGCTTTCCGGCGACCCGGAGACGGTGCACGGCTCGGCGCGGGCGCTCGTCGCCCAGCTCGCCACCCTCCACTCCCCCGAGGACCTGGTCGTCGCGGTGGTCGCGGGCCGCGGCGCGGCACCGCGCTGGGAGTGGACGAAGTGGCTGCCCCACACGCAGCTGCCGGGCTCCGCCGACGGGGCGGGCACGCGCCGGCTGATCGGCGACGACCTGGCCGAGGTGGAGCAGTTGCTCGGGCCGTGGCTGGAGGACCGGCCGCGGTTCAGCCGCGAGGGCAGGCCGTCGCACGAGCAGCCGCACGTGGTGCTGCTGCTGGAGGGCGCCACGGTGCCGCAGGACTCGGCCTTCGCCGCGCCGGAGGGGCTCCAGGGCGTGACGGTCGTGGAGGTGGTGCCGGGCGAGCTGGACGAGCTGCGCGGCGGGCTCGCGATCACCGTGCGGCCGGGCCGGCTGCGGCTGCGCTCGCAGGTGGCGACGTACGACGGGGTGCCGGACACGCTGTCGCCCGAGGCGGCGGAGGCGCTGGCGCGGCAGCTCGCGCCGCTGCGCCTGGCCGGGGACGACGAGGACGAGCCGCTGCTGGCCGAGTGGGACTTCACCGACCTGCTGGGGCTCGGGGACGCGGCCGCCGTGGACGTGGCCCGGGCCTGGCGGCCGCGGACCGCCGCCGAGCGGCTGCGGGTGCCGATCGGCGTGGGCGAGAACGGCGCCCCGGTGATGCTGGACCTCAAGGAGGCGGCGCTCGACGGCATGGGCCCGCACGGCCTGTGCGTCGGCGCGACCGGCTCCGGCAAGTCCGAGCTGCTGCGCACGCTGGTGCTGGGGCTGGCGGTGACGCACTCCTCGGAGACGCTGAACTTCGTCCTCGCGGACTTCAAGGGCGGCGCGACCTTCGCGGGGATGTCGGGACTGCCGCACGTCGCTGCCGTGATCACCAACCTCGCGGACGACCTGACGCTGGTCGACCGCATGCGCGACTCCCTCACCGGCGAGCTCCAGCGCCGCCAGGAGCTGCTGAAGTCGGCGGGCAACTACGCCAACATCCACGACTACGAGCGGGCGCGGGCCGCGGGTGCCGCGCTGGAGCCGCTGGCTTCACTCGTCCTGGTGATCGACGAATTCAGCGAGCTGTTGACGGCCAAGCCGGATTTCATCGACATGTTCCTCCAGATCGGCCGCATCGGCCGCTCCCTGGGCGTCCATCTGCTGCTGGCCTCGCAGCGCCTGGAGGAGGGCCGGCTGCGCGGCCTGGAGACGTACCTCTCCTACCGCATCGGCCTGCGCACCTTCTCGGCGGCCGAGTCCCGCACGGCCCTGGGCGTGCCCGACGCCTACCACCTGCCGACGGTGCCCGGATCGGGGTACCTGAAGTTCGGCACGGACGAGATGACCCGATTCAAGGCCGCGTACGTCTCCGGCGCTTACCGGGCGGGCGGCCCGGCGGGGACCGGCGGCGGGGTGCCGCCGGCCGAACGCCGCCCCGTGCTCTTCACCGCGGCCCCCGTCCCGGTGGCGGCCACCGCGCCCGCGCCCGTACCGGTGCCCGTCCGGAGCGAGGACGACGCGCTGGCGGACACCGTCCTGGACGTCGTCGTGCGCCGGCTGGAGGGGCAGGGGCCGCCGGCCCACCAGGTGTGGCTGCCGCCGCTGGACCGGGCGCCGTCCCTGGACCAGCTGCTGCCGCCGCTGGAGGAGGTCCCCGGCCGGGGCCTGACGGCCGCCGGGGTGCCGGCCGGCCGGCTGGTGGTGCCGCTCGGCCTCGTCGACAAGCCCTTCGAGCAGCGCCGCGACGTGCTGTACCGCGACTTCTCGGGCGCGGCCGGCCACATGCTCGTGGTGGGCGGCCCCCGGTCCGGCAAGTCGACGCTGGTGCGGACGCTGATCGCGGCGTTCGCCCTCACCCACACCCCGGCGGAGGTGCAGTTCTACGGGCTGGACTTCGGTGGCGGCGGCATGAGCGCCCTCGCCGGGCTGCCGCACGTCGGCGGCGTCGCCTCCCGGCTCGACCCGGAGCGGGTGCGCCGTACGGTCGCCGAGGTGGCGGGCGTCCTGGCGCGCCGCGAGGAGTTCTTCCGGGCCCACGGCATCGACTCCATGGCCACCTACCGGCGGCAGCGGGCCGCAGGGCGGCACGCCGGCGACGGCTGGGGCGACGTCTTCCTCGTCGTCGACGGCTGGGGAGGCTTCCGGCAGGAGTACGACGTGCTGGAGGGCGTGGTCGCCGACATCGCGGCGCGGGGCCTGGGCTACGGCGTCCACGTCGTGGTGACGGCCGCCCGCAACATGGAGGTCCGGGCCGCGCTCAAGGACCAGCTGCTGGGCCGCCTGGAACTGCGACTGGGCGACCCGATGGACTCCGAGTTCGACCGCAGGGTCGCCGCGAACGTGCCCGCGAACGTCCCGGGCCGCGGCCAGCTGCCGGAGAAGCTGCACTTCATGGCCGGCCAGCCGCGCCTCGACGGCGGCTCCGACCCGGCGACGACGACGGAGGCGACGGCCGTCCTGGTGGAGCGGGTCGGCCGGGCCTGGTCCGGGCCCTCGGCACCGCCCGTGCGGCTGCTGCCGCGCCGGGTGCCCGCCGACGAGCTGCCCAAGGGCGGCGAGCACCCCGGGCTGGGCGTGGCCATCGGCATCGACGAGGCCGCCCTCGAACCGGTCTTCGTCGACTTCGAGACCGACCCGTTCTTCCTGGTCCTCGGCGAGAGCGAGTCCGGGAAGACGGCCGTGCTGCGCCTGCTGGCACGGCGGATCGCGGAGCGGTACGGGCCGGACGAGGCGAAGATCGTGGTCGGCGACTACCGGCGCGCGCTGCTGGACGTGGTCCCCGAGACCCACCTGTTGGAGTACGCGCCCGTCGCCTCGGCCCTGACCGTCCACGCGAACGCCCTGAAGGGGCTGATGGAACGGCGCGCCCCGCAGCCCGGGGTGACGCCGCGGCAGCTGCGCGAGCGCAGCTGGTGGAGCGGGCCGCGGTTCTTCGTCATCGTCGACGACTACGAGCTGGTGGCCGCCGGCAGCGGCAATCCGCTGGCCGTCCTGACGGACAACCTGCCCTTCGCCCGGGACGTCGGCGTCCGCTTCATCGTCGCGCGCAGCTCGGCGGGCGCCTCCCGGTCGCTGTTCGAGCCGTTCCTCCAGCGGATGAAGGAGCTGGGCGCCCAGGGCGTCGTCCTGTCAGGGGACCCCGGCGAGGGCGAGCTGCTCGGCGGGGTCCGGCCGCGCCCGATGCCGCCGGGCCGGGGCTTCCTCGTCACGCGCCGGCGGGGGACGCCGCTGGTGCAGCTGGGCTGGGTGCCCGAGCAGTGACACGGCCGCCCGGGCCCGTACCCCCACGAGGGGGCGGCCCGGGCGGACGGCTCGGGACCGGCGGCTCGGTCGGCTCGGTTCCGCTCAGTAGTCGATGTCGAACAGGCGGGAGGCCTTGCGGTCGGTCTCGGCGTAGTGCGAGCTGCCCGCCCTGATGGTGGCGGCGATCCGGGTGAGGGTCTCGTGGATGTGGTTGCCGCGCGCGTGGAACTGCGTGTCGGCCGCGTTGAACATCTCGCGGGCCTCACCGGTCCAGCTGCCCGAGACGGTCCGCACCGCGGCCCAGATCTCGTCGAGGTTCTTCTGCACCACGCCCGCGGCCTGTTCGATGGACGTGGCCAGTTCGCCGACGTGCGCGTAGCTGACCTTCAGGTCGACGTCGTTGCCGGACATTGCTGCTGCTCCTTGGGGTTCGGTGGACGGACGGCGGTGGGGTGCGGGGGCCGCCCGCCGCACGCGGAGCCGGCCCCTGGGCACTCCTACAGGGAGTAGCCGTCGATCTTGCTGGTGAGGCCGGCGCCGACATCGCTGGTACCGGTGTTCGCCCGGTCCATGCCGCCCAGGTGGCCGCCGGCGGCCGCGCCGTTGACGTCGATCCCCCGGAAGCTCGCGAGGACCTCGTGGTCGTTCGCGCTCGTCGCGCGGCGGGTGGCGATCGCGGCCTGGCGGATGCCGTCGATCAGCCGGCGCAGCGCGTCGTGGTCGTCGTTGAGGGCGCGCTGCGCGGTGACGAACGCGTTGGCGCCCTCGCCCTGCCAGCCGGCGCGTACGGTCTCCAGCAGGTTGGCCAGGTTCTGGAGGTTCTTGGAGAGGTGGCCGGTGACCTCGCCGATGGTGTTCTCGAACCTGACGAACGTCTCGTAGTTGATGGACTGTTCGGACATGGCTCTGTCGCTTCCCCCCATGAGTTCTCGTGCTGAACCCGCAACTCTAGTCACTCGTCCCCCATGTACCGACGGTCCGTCATGGAACGGCCGAAAGCCTGTCCCGGTGGCCGTCGCCGTTGCTAGCGTCGGTCTCTCGCAAGCGGAACGGTCCGGCGCCGCCCGGAAGAAGCGGCGCGAGAGTCGAAGGGGAGCGCGGGACAGTGGCTACGGAAGAGGAGACGGCGGCGCTGTACGCCATGGACATCTCGGACGCCGAGTGGATCAGCGCGCCGGGTGACACGTCCGAGGAGCGGGTGGAGATCGCCTATCTCCAGGGTGGCGCCGTCGGGATGAGGTCGTCCGCCGACCCGGACACGGTGCTGCGGTACACCGAGAGCGAGTGGCGGGCCTTCGTCCTCGGCGTACGGGACGGGGAGTTCGACATCGAGGTGCCCGAGGAGGGCGAGGGCCGGTGACCCCGCGGGTCACCGGCCCCCTTCCGGCGCCCGCGGCGGCCGTCAGCCGTCCGCCGCGGGGGCGTTGATCGCGAGGATCATGCCGCTGCCCGCGTCCTCGTACGAGCCGTCGTTGATCAGCAGCAGACGGCCGTCGCGCAGCCGCGGGTAGCCGTCGATCCGCGCCATCATGGCCTCGTTCCGGCGGTCCGCCGGGCGGTCGGAGTGCTCGACGGTGCGCAGCGGCTTGCCGTCGGCCACCGACACGTAGGTGAGCCTGCCCCGGCGTTCGGCGGTCGCGGGCGTGTACGCGGCGACCTCGCCGTCGCGCGCGGCCACGGGCAGGGTGACGCGGACGGCGTCGGCCTTGTAGGTCCAGCGTTCCCGTCCGGTGGCCGGGTCGTAGGCCATGACCACGCCCTTGCCGGCGACGTAGAGGCCGTCCTTCGTGGCCAGGACGCCGGTGCAGCCCGAGGCCGCGAGGTAGCAGGGGCCGAGCCGCCAGTAGCTGTTGGCGGCGACGCGCGCCGTGTCCTTGCCGGTCGCCGGGTCGAGGACGAGGATGTCGCGGGTGGCCGTCCGCCCGGGGGTCTGGGTGACGACCAGGGGGTTGGTGGAGAGGATGCTCAGGAGGCTCCCCTCCTCCATCTCCCGGGTCCACAGGGGCTTGTCGGGCTTCGTGGGGTCGAGCGAGCGGACGACCGGGCGGCTCTTCGATCCGCAGGTGACGACCGCGATCAGGTGCTCGCCGCCGGCGGTGTCCAGCTGCTCGCAGCCGTCACCGTCCCGCTTCTCGTCGTCGGCCACCTTGCGGCCGTCGGAGAGGCGGCGCGTCTGCCCGCCGGTGGCCCAGAGCGCGTAGACGTGGCCGTGGTGGAGGGCGAGCTCCAGGCTCGTCTTCTTCCACTTCTCGGGGGTGAGGGCGTCGCCGGCGTCCTTCTCGTCGACGAGGAGCTCGTCCCACTTGCGGTGGCCGTCGCGCAGGTCCACGGCCAGCATGCGGATGCACGCGCCGCCGAACCGGACCGCGACGACGGCGGTGTCGCCCTCGGACTCCCGGGAGGCCGCGCAGAGGGGGCCGACGAGGAGGAACGACCACTTCTTCTCGCCGGTGCGGATGTCGTAGGCCGTGACCATGTCCGCCTCGGCCTTGACGACGAGCGTGGCGGTGAACCAGGTGCCGAGGGCCTCCCGCCCGCCCTTGGCATCGGGCTTGGTACGGGCCTCGGCCTTCCAGGCGACCGTACCGGCGGCGTCCTTCGCGGCGGCGGGCTTCTCGGAGTGCCCGCCTCCGCCGCCGAGCCAGGCCCACAGCCCCCAGCCGCCCGCGCCGAGCAGCAGGACGAGGACCAGACCGAGGAGGGCGGGCCGGCGCCACACGGGCCGGCGGGCGGGCGCCGGCGCCGCCGGGGTGACGACGGGGGACGGAAGGGTGGGAGGGGCGAGCGGGGGCAGCGGCGGCGAGACAACGGTCCGGGGCGGCTGCGCGGGCTGCTCACCCGGCCGGAACGGCGGGCCGGCGTGCGGTGGGCCGGCGTGCGGTGGGCCGGCGTGCGGTGGGCCGGCGTGCGGTGGGCCGGCGTGCGGTGGGTGCGTCACTGACGGACTCCTGCGTTCTGTGCGTTCTCGTGCGATGGCGGGGGCGGGCCGGTCAGGGGCCGGTCAGTGGAAGGACATGATCAGCGAGTGGTCGCTCATGCCGGTGTCGGGGACCAGGTAGAAACGGCCGTCGTGGAAGTACGGGGTGCCGTCGCGGGCGACGTTCCACTCCCGCTCGGCCGACTCCTGGGGCAGGTTCATGAAGACCTTCGAGTCGCCGTTCGCCGGGTCGAGGGAGAGCAGCCGGCCGCCCTCCTCCTTCGTGGGCTCCTGGTAGACCATCAGCCGGCCCTCGTGGAGGGCGAGCGGGCGGTTGGTTCTGGTGCCGCCGAGGGGCACGGTCCAGCGCGGCTTGCCCGTCGCCAGGTCGATCGCGACGATCGTGTTGGGGCTGGCCCCTTCGTCGGTGACCTTGTCGTTCTTGGTGGCGATGTAGAGCGTGGTGGCGTCGGTGACCGTCCGGTGGCAGGAGTCGAGGTGACGCGGCCGGCAGCCCTCCAGGTCGTAGGGCCCGGCGGAGACGGATATCAGCGGTCGCATGCGGCCCTTGTCGTCCAGCGTGACGATGTCGGAGGTGGTGGTGTCGTTCTCGCGGCCCACGGCGAGCACCGCGGGCTCGACGGAGAGGACGTTCTGGACGGCGATGCCGTCGAGGACCTTCCACGTCCACTTCTCCCGGCCGGTCGCCGGGTCGACGGACAGGACGAACTGCCGCCCCGTGATGAGCTGGCACTGGGCGAGCGTGAGCTGACGGGAGCCGCGCACCACCGAGCCGTACTGCTGGCAGCCGTAGTCGGGGGCCGTGCCCCGCCGTCCGGTGCGGGCGTCGTAGACGTAGGGGTCGCCCACCACGTCGGTCAGCGTGACCCTGCCGTGGTCGATGGAGACGTTGGCCATGTCCCGGCCCTGCGTGCGGCCCCTGTCGTCGACGACGTCCTGCGACCACAGCTGCCGCCCGCGGTCGATGTCGACGGCCATCAGCTTGTCGCAGTCGAAGTCGCCCTTGCCCCAGACGACCGTCGCCACTCCCCCGCCCGACGCCGGGGAGGCGGCGCAGATCCGCCCGGGGACGGGGACCGTCCACTTCTGCTTGCCACCGTCCACCGCGTACGCCGTCACCGCCTGCCGGGTGGCCACGACGATGCCGTCCTTGGTGAACCAGGGCGCGGGAAGGGTGTCCGCGTGCTCCTTGTCCGCGTCCGGCATCGGGGCCATCCAGTCGAGCTTCGCGTCGATGGGGCCGGCGGTGGGCTTCTTCGGTGCCGGATCGTTTCCTCCGTCCGGCCACAGCAGCCGGACGCCGCCGCCGACGGCACCGACCAGGGCCAGGCCCAGGCCGATGATCAGGGCCGTGCGGCGCCGGCCGGCCGTGCGGCTCCGTGGGGCGTCCACCGGCGCGAAGGGCTGCGGGGCGGGGCCGAAGCCGGGCGGGGCCGTCGGGGCGTCGGCGAAGGACGGCCGGGGCCGGTCGCCGGTCGGCGGCCCGCCGTCACCGGCTCCCGGCGCACCGTCGCCGACGCCCATCGGAGGCGCACCGTCCGAGGAGCCGGCCCGCGACACGCGGTCCTCGATGTTCGTGTCCCAGACCTGCGGCGGCCGGCGGTCGCCGCCGAGCGGGGGGAGGGAGGGTGGCTGAGTCATGGGTTCCTTCGTGCGGAGCCGCCGTCAGGAGGGACGGCGGCGGTTGCGGTCCCGGGCGACCACGGCGGCCCCGGTCACCAGGGCGACCAGGACGGCCGTGGCGGCCAGGGCGTACGTGGCCAGGCGCAGCTGTCGCTCCCGCTCGCCGTCCCCGGGGGACAGCGGAGCGGGCTGGGGGGCGGCGGCGGTGCGGGCCTGTCCCTCGGCGGCGGTGACGCGCTCGAGGGGGTGGTCGTCCTCGGTGAGGGCGCGGACGGGGTCGACGACGCCCCACCCGACGTGGCGGTCGCGGCCGGCGACGGCGCGCTCGGCCGTCTGCTCGATCTGGGCGACGACCTGGTGCTGTTTCCAGTCGGGGTGCTTGGCGCGGACGAGCGCCGCGACCCCGGCGACGTACGGCGCGGCGAAGCTGGTGCCGTGGTCGACGCACTGGCCGCCGCCGGGGACGGTGGAGACCATGTCGACGCCGGGCGCGGCGACACCGACGAAGTCGCCGGACTGGGAGAAGGGGGCGCGTTCGTTGTTGCGGTCGGAGGCGCCGACGGCCAGCACGCCGGGGTAGGCGGCCGGGTAGGTCGCCCGGACCGTTCCGTCGGCGCCGTCGTTGCCGGCCGAGGCGACGACCACGACGTCCCGGGCGAGGGCGTTCTGGACGGCGAGTTCGAGGTCGGTGTCGGGGCGCAGCGGCTCGGCGGTGTCCTGCGAGATGTTGATGACGCGGGCGCCGGCGTCGACGGCCTGCCGGATGCCGACGGCCAGGGTGCGGGAGGTACCGGTCCCCTTCTCGTCGTTCTGCCGGATGGGGATGACGACCGATTCCGGGGCGATGCCGACGAATCCGGTCGCCGGGGAGGGCCGGGCGGCGATGATGCCGGCCACCTTGGTGCCGTGGCCGACGAGGTCGACGGCCGGGCCCCGGACGGGGTCCTTGGGGCCGGCGAGCAGGTCGCTGCCGCTTCGCACGTCGACGGCCTGGGCGAGTTGGGGGTTCCGTACGTCGACGCCGGTGTCGATGACGGCGACGCGGACGGGCCGGCCCTCGGCGTCCCTGCCCCTGGTGTCCTGCCAGAGCCGGTCGAGGAGGACGCGCTGGAGCGCCCAGGGGGTGCCCTTGATGGGCCGGGCGGGGTACGTGCACTCGCCGCTGCCGTCGAGGGCGGTCGTGGCGGCGGGTGCGGCGGCGGACGGCGCGACGGCGAGCGGCAGCGCGGTGAGCGCGGCGGCGGCCACGGCCGCGACGCGGCGGACGGCGACGGCGACGCGGGGCACGGGCGGGATGCGCATACGGGCCGCCCCCTACGAACCCTGCGGCTGGCGGGCGCTGTTGGCGTCCAGGCGGGGCCCGGTCGGCAGGAACTGCGACCAGTTCGCGGGCACGGCGACCGGTGTGACGTTCTGGTAGCCGAGCCGGACCCGGGCCTCCTCCGCCGTCCTCGCGCCCGGCGCCCCGGCGGCCCCGGGCCCGTCGCCCGGCGGTTCGTCGCCGATCGCGGAACGGGTCGTGGCGCTGTCGCCGTTGGACTGGACGGCGTAGCGCAGCCCGGTGTCGGTGACGAGGAAGACCGTGCCGCTCTCCGTCTGGCGGCCGGTCACCTGGCGGTAGAGCAGACCGGAGCCGGGCGTGACGTACGCGCTGGTGGCGCCGTCGGGGATGGCGGCGGGGTAGTCGCCGCCGGCCCAGACGCCGAGGTCGGGGCGGCCGTCGGGGCGCAGGCCCGAGAAGAGGCTGCACACCGTGCGGGTGGCGTCGCCCTGGCCGTCGGCGGGGCCGGGCAGGTGCGGTACCCGGGCGGGCCAGTGCCGGTCGCCGTGGAACTCCTCGGCGGCCGGGGTGAAGTCGGCGGCGCTCACCCGCTGCGGGACGCCGGCCTGCTCCAGGGGGCTGAGCGCGCGGCTGCTGAGGAGCAGCCGGGCGACGAACTCCGAGACGCGGGCGACCTTCCCGGGCAGGACGACGTAGTGCTGGGTGGTGGTGCCGGTGGGGGCCTGGAGGACCATGCCGACGCGGTCGGCCTTGCCGAGGGTGGGCACGCCGGCGCGGTCGCCGACGGTGCCGCCGGTCTCGGGGAAGGTGATGGGGGTGCCCTCCTCCAGGGTGGCGAGCCATTCCTTGGTGACGCGCCGGGGCTGGGCGCCGTCCGGGAAGAGGGCGCGCAGCAGGAGGTTGTGGTCGGCGCCGTCCGCGGTCCGCCAGTCGGGGCCACCGATGAGGTAGCGGGTGCCGCCGGGGTCGATCAGATAGCGGGCGTCGTCCGGCCCCTGGACGTAGAGCGCCTGACCGCCGCGCAGCCGGCCGGGGCCCTCCAGGCCCTTGGCCCGGGGGTCGTTCCCGGCGAAGAGGAAGACCGCCTTCTGCGTGGTGACGCCGTGGCCGCCGGGCTGCTGGCAGACCGCCCACCGCTTGCCCTTGCCCGCCTCGGCCGCGGAGGGCATGCGGTCCGGCGCGTACGGGATGCCGAGGGTCGGGCCGCGCGGGATGTGGCCGTCGTCCAGCTCGGACTCGCGGACCTTGATGACGCCGGAGCGGCCGGGGCTGATGAGGAGCCGGGCGGAGGCGAGGTTGAGGACGGGGTGCAGCCGCTTCCTGCCGTCCGTCACGAGGACGACGTAGCGGGTGGTGGAGTCGCTGCCGACGATGACGTGGGCGCCGACGTCGTCCCAGCCCTTGGGCGCCACCGGCTTGAACACCCCCCACGCGCCGAACGCCGCGACCAGCAGGGCGCCCGCGACGAGGCCGGGCAGGACCGTGCGCAGCGGGCGCGGCGCCCCTTCCTCGGAGCCACCGGCGGAGGGCTGGAGAAAGGCCGCGACCGTCCGTTTCCGCGCGAAGGTGTAGGCGTTGAGCTCATCCCGCCGAGATGCCATGCGAGCCGCTTCTCCCCCGTCTTCCCGCGACGTGCCCGGGTCGTCGACCGTGCCGGTCCGGTGTCGTGCCGGCCGCTCCGGGCCTCCTCGTGCGGCCGCGGGCGGCGGCCGCCGCACCGGCGGACCGGTGTCGTAACGAGCCTCTACTATGCCCGTAGATGATCGGCGGTCGCCGCCGGGGGACGGTACGGCCCGGCGGCGCCGGAGCGCGCGGCGGCCGGACGCCGAGGGGTATGTCCGGTGACGGGCCGGTGTGTTCCGGGACGGAACGGACGAGGGGGACTGGACGGTCATGGCTGCCGCCACGCGCGTACGGGCCTTCACGGGCCCGCGGTCCGCAGCGGACGGCGTCGCGCCGCGACCGGCCCCCGGGCGGGGCGCGCGGGGTCCGCTGCGGCAGCTGGTGCTGCTGGAGCTGGGCGCCGCCGCGGTGTTCGCGGCCTGGGCGGCCGCGCCCGCGCTGCTGGCGCCGGCGGTGGTGCTGGCCGCGGCGCTGGCGCTGCCCGCGCTGGCCCGCCGCGGCCGGCGGCCGCTCCTGGACTGGCTGGCGTCGGCCTCCGCCCTCCGCCGGCGCGAGCTGCGCGCCGCGGCCGAGCCGGTACCGGCGGGCACGGACCCGCGGCTGGCCCCGCTGGTCGAGTGCGAACCGGCCCTGCGCACCTCCTCGTTCACCGACCGGTCGTCCACGGACCGTGAGCGGCGCGAGATGGGCCTGGTCGGCGACGGCACGTTCCTGACGGCGGTGCTGGCGGTCGAGGCCGTGGACCGGCCGCTGCGCGCGGACCGGGTGGCGGGCGCCCTGCCGCTGGGCCTGCTGCGGGACGCCCTGGACAGCGACGGGATCCGCCTCGAATCCGTACAGGTGGTGCAGACGACCCTGCCCGCGCCGGCCCCGCACCTGCCCGGCGGCTCACTGCCGGCGGCCAACTACGCGCCCCTCCACGCCCTGACGGGCTCCCCCGCCGTGCGCCGCACCTGGCTGGCCCTGAAGTTCGACCCCGAGCTCTGCCCGGAGGCCGTCGAGGCGCGCGGCGGCGGTCTCGACGGTGCCAGGCGCTGCGTGCTGCGCGCCGCGGACCAGCTGGCGAGCCGGCTGCGGGGCGCCGGGTTCGCCGCGGTGCCGCTGACCGAGGACGGGCTGACGGCCGCGCTGGCCGCGGCCGCCGACCTCAACCCGGCGGCCACGGAACGGGCCGGCGGGCCACGATCGGCGCCCGCCGTCGCGCGGCGGACCGCGGAGACGGCCCGGGCCTGGCGCTGCGACGACCGCTGGCACACGACGTACTGGGTGGGCCGCTGGCCCCGGCTGGGCGCGGGCGCCGCTCCCCTGCCGCAGCTCGCCGCCCTGCTGACGTCGCTTCCCGCCCTGTCCACGACCCTGAGCCTGACCGTCGGCCGGGGACGGACGACGGTCGGCGGCCGAAATGCGCCGACCCTGACGGGACATGTCCGGATATGCGGGCGAAGTGCGGATGAACTGAACGGGTTCGGCCGCGCGTTGGAGCGCACCGCGAAGGCCGTCGGGGCGGGCCTGGTCCGGCTGGACCAGGAGCAGGTGCCCGGCGTGCTCGCCACCGTGCCGCTGGGAGGGACGCGTTGATGTTCACGCGGGGAAGCGACCCGTCGGCCGGCGGCGTGGGCGCGGCGGATACGCCGGGTGCCGCCGTACGGCCGCGGTTCGGGTTCGGGCTGCGCGGGCCGCGGCGCGGGCGCCACGAGCTGACCGTCGACGGGTTCGACGAACTGGCCCTGCCCCTCGGCGACGACGGCGTGGTCATCGGCTCCGACGCCCAGGGAGCGCCCGCCGTGCTGGGACTGGCCCGCCCGTCGGCGTTCGACGTCGTCCTCGTGGGCGGCGTGTGGACGGCCCAGGTCGTCGCCCTGCGCGCCGTGGGCACGGGAGCCCGGGTGGCCGTCGAGACCGGGCGGCGCCGGCTGTGGACCGCGTTCGCCCAGGCGGCCAACAGCGGCGGACAGTGGGTCACGCTGCACGACGTCGGCCGCGTACCGCCGCAGGGCCCGTCGGCGCACAGCCCCGTGCTCGTCGTCCGCGACTGCGGGGCACGCCCACCGCGCGCCCGGACGGGTGCCGCGCCCTGGCAGTCCGCCCTCACCCTCCTCCCCTACGTCGGCCCCACCACCCCGCGGCTCATGGAGCGCGCGGACCTCGTGGGCGTGCAGCGGGTGTCCCCCGAGGAGGCGCGCCGGACCGGACGCGTGCTGGGCCTCGGGCCTGACGACGTCGAGGCCCTGCCGGCCCTCCCGGACGGGACCACGCTGTGGTGCACGCCGTCCGCGCGGACGTATGTGACCACGCGTCCGACCGAGCAGGAGACGGGGCTGCTGGGCGTCGCGCGGCGCATGGAGTGACACGCCGCGAGCGCGATGGGGCGGCCCTGCCGCTGTGATGTGGATGACGATTAGTCTGTATGAACGTACGCACTGAGAACCGACGCCGAGCCTGTCGCGTGACAGTCGACGAAAAGCGGGCGTTCGGGGCGACAGGAACGGTCTGCCCCGCCGGATGACATCCATGGGCGCCGGACCACACCAGCAGGAGGCAATGTGAGCAGCGATCGGGACGAGATCCGCGCGGCCGGAAGGACAGCCGGCGAGGACCGGCCCGACGCCGAGCACGAACCCGAACACACGGGTGAGTTCACCATCGATTACACGCCGCCCGCGTGGTACACGCAGAGCGCGGCGGCGGCACCGGCCGGTGACGAGCCGGCGAGCCCCGCCACGATGCGGTTCACCGCCCTGGAGGAGCCGGTAGCCGCGGGCGGCGACGAGCCCGCGACGGCATGGACCCCGCCACCGGTACCGCCGACCGAGCTGCCGCCCCTCCCGCCGGACTTCCCACCCGCCACGTACGGACTCCCGCGCCCGCACCCCGAGACGGAGGGGACGACGGACGGGCCGGCGGGGGCGTACGCGCCGGCGACGGTCCCGGGGGCGCCGACGGCGCCTGAGGGGGCGCCGGCTTCCCCGGCTGCCCCGAGCGCCGAGGCGGCGGGGGCCGAGGGGACTCCGGCGGCGCCGTCGGTCCCACCGGGCCCTGACGGGGGCCCGGCGGCGCCGGCTTTCCCGGCTGCCCCGAGCGACGAGGCGGCGGGGGCCGAGTGGGCCCTGGCAGCACCGGCGTCCCCGGCGGTTCCGTCCGCCGACGCGGCCGAGGCGACGTCGGCACCGGCATTCCCGACGGCTGCCCCCGAAGCGGCCCCGGCGGCCCCGGCATTCCCCGCTGTCCCGAGCGCCGACGTGGCGGCGGCCCCCGAGGGGACGCCGGCAGCACCGGCATTCCCGGCGATTCCGTCCGCCGACGCGGCCGAGACGGCGGCGGCACCGGCGTTCCCCGCCGTCCCGGGCACCGACGCGGCGACCGGGCCCGACGGAGCCCCGGCAGTACCGGCGTTCCCGGCGGCCCCCGAGGAGGCCCCGGCCGGACCGGCAGCACCGGTGTTCCCCCCTGTCCCGAGCGCCGACGCGGCGGGGGCCGAGGGAGCCTCGTCGGCACCGGCCGTCGACGCACCGACGGCGCCCGAGGGGGCCCCGGCGGCCCCCGCCTTCCCGGCGGTTGCGCCCGCCGCCGCGGCCGAGGCGACGTCGGCACCGGCGGCACCGGCGTTCCCCGCCGTCCCGAACGCCGACGTGGCGGCGGGACCCGAGGGGGCCCTGGCGGCACCGGCGTTCCCCGCCGTCCCGGTCCCGGGAGCCGACGCGCCGACGGCGCCCGAGGGCGCGTCAGCGGCCCCGGTCCTCCCGCCGGTCCCGGGGTTCCCGCCCGCGGAGGTCCCTGGGGCGGACGGCTCGCCCACCCCGGAGCCGACTGCCGATGCCGCGGCGTCCGGAGGGCAGTTCGCGACTGACGGTGCGTTCGCCGCACCGACGGCACCCGTGGCCGCCGCGGCGACCCCGCCCGCGGGCATGCCCGCGCCTGTAACCCCGTTCGCGGTGACGGCCGCTCCCGCGCCTGAAACACCGTTCGCGGTGACGGCCGCAGCTCCGGTGACCCCCGTGGCCCCGCCGGCGCCGGTCACGGACGCGGCCCCGGCCATGCCGGCCATGGGCGCCGCAGCGCCCGAAGGGCCGTTCGCCGCACCGGCCGCCGACGCGCCCCCGGCCGCCCTGCCCGTACCGGCCGCCGACGTCGCCGGACCCCACGCCGCGCCCGCCGCTCCCGTCGCCCCGGCGGTCCCGGCCGCGCCGGACGGCCCCCCGGTGGCCCCCGCCGCGCCCGTGGGCGGGTACGGCTACCCCGTACCGGCCGCCCACACCGCGCCCGCTCCCGGCGGTTACGGATACCCGGCGCCCACCCCGCCCGCGCCGCAGGACGGCTACGGCTACCCGCGCCCCGACCTGACCGCCGCCGCCCCGGCCCCGGCCCCGGCCCCGCAGGACGGCTACGGCTACCCCGGTGCCACGCCGCCCGCCGCCGCGCCGGGCGGTTACGGATACCCGGCCGCGCAGCCGGTGGCCGCGCAGCCGCCCGGCGCGCTGCCGCCCGCCGTGGTGCCCGGTCAGCCGGTCACCGCCCAGCCCGCACCCGGCGCCGCCGCCTACGCGCCCCCGCCGCAGCCGCAGGTCGGTGACGGCGTGCCGCCCGAGGTGCGGGCCGCGCTGGACCAGGGGCACCCGCCGCTGCCCTGGGGCGGCGACCCGGCCCAGGCGGCGGCGCAGCCCGCGGCGCCCGTCGACCCCCGCGCCGGCGGCTGGCCGACCGTGACGCCCGAGCAACGGCAGCGGTCCGTGCACGGGGCGCCGCTCGGCTTCACGGCGACGGTCGAGCTGTCCTCCGAGCGGCTGCTCAAGGGCAAGCCCAAGCCGCGCAAGCAGCCCAGCAACCGCTTCAAGTTCGGCGGCAAGAAGGAGGAGGCCGAGCGACAGCGCAAGCTGGAGCTGATCCGCACGCCGGTGCTGTCGTGCTACCGGATCGCGGTGATCAGCCTCAAGGGCGGCGTCGGCAAGACCACGACCACCACCGCCCTCGGCGCGACGCTCGCCAGCGAGCGCCAGGACAAGATCCTGGCGATCGACGCCAACCCGGACGCCGGCACCCTCGGCCGCCGCGTGCGCCGCGAGACCGGCGCGACCATCCGCGACCTGGTGCAGGCGATCCCGCACCTGAACAGCTACATGGACATCCGCCGCTACACCTCGCAGGCGCCCTCCGGTCTGGAGATCATCGCCAACGACGTGGACCCGGCGGTCTCCACGACGTTCAACGACGAGGACTACCGGCGGGCCATAGACGTCCTCGGCAGGCAGTACCCGATCATCCTCACCGACTCGGGCACCGGCCTCCTCTACAGCGCGATGCGTGGCGTGCTGGACCTCGCCGACCAGCTGATCATCATCTCCACGCCGTCCGTCGACGGCGCGAGCAGCGCCAGCACGACGCTGGACTGGCTGGCCGCGCACGGCTACGGCGAGCTGGTCTCGCGCAGCATCACGGTGATCTCGGGCGTCCGCGAGACCGGAAAGCTGATCAAGGTCGAGGACATCGTGTCGCACTTCGAGACCCGCTGCCGCGGCGTCGTCGTGGTGCCGTTCGACGAGCACCTGGCGACGGGCGCGGAGGTCGACCTGGAGATGATGCGGCCCAAGACCCGCGAGTCGTACTTCCACCTCTCGGCCATGGTCGCCGAGGACTTCGTCCGGGCCCAGCAGCAACAGGGCCTGTACGCGGCCCCGGCCCCCGCGCCGCAGCAGATGCACCAGCAGCCCCAGCCGGTGCAGCACCAGCCCGCGCAGCCGCTGCCCGGCGGGTACGCGCCCGAGGGCGCCCCCGCTCCGTACCCCTACGGCGGCGGCGCCCAGCCGGACCCGTACGCCCCGTACCCGCAGCAGGCGCAGCCGCCGCACTACCCGGAGCAGGGCGGCTGGTCCCAGCCGCAGCCCCCGCAGCAGTAGCCGCGGCGGGGAACGACGAGGCCCCCGGGCGCCGTAGCGCCCGGGGGCCTCGTCACGTACCGGTGCCGGATCAGCCGGCGACGACGGCCGCCTCGTGCGCCGCGACCATGTCGCGCGCCCGCTTCACGTCGTCCGCCATGCACTCCAGCAGCGCCTCGATGGACTCGAACTTCTCCATGCCGCGCAGGTAGGACAGGAAGTCGACGGCCGCGTGCAGCCCGTACAGCTCCAGGCCGACGCGGTCGATGGCGTAGGCCTCCACGGTCCGCTCGGTCGCGTCGAACTGCACGTTCGTGCCCACGGAGATCGCCGCGGGCATCGTCTCGCCGCCGGCCGTCAGCCAGCCCGCGTACACGCCGTCCGCGGGGATCGCGGTGTGCGGCAGCGTCTCCACGTTGGCCGTGGGGAAGCCCAGCTCACGGCCGCGCTGCGCGCCGCGCACGACGACGCCCTCGACGCGATGCGGGCGGCCCAGGATCTCCATCGCGCCCGCGACGTCGCCCTCGGCGACCAGGCGCCGGGTCAGCGTCGAGGAGAACGGCAGCCCGCCGCCCGCCTCGCCGGAGACGAAGAGGTCGATGACCTCGACGCCGAAGTCGTAGGTCTCGCCGAGCTCCTTGAGGAAGTCGACGTTGCCGGCCGCCCGGTGGCCGAAACGGAAGTTGGGGCCCTCCACGACCAGCTTGGCGCGCAGCTTGTCGACCAGCACCTTCACCACGAAGTCGGCGGGCGACAGCTTCGAGAACTCCGCCGTGAACGGCAGGATCAGCACGGCGTCCACGCCGAGGTCGGCGATGAGCTCCGCGCGCCGGTGGTGCGGCGCCAGCAGCGGCGGGTGGCTGCCGGGCCGGACGACCTCGCTGGGGTGCGGGTCGAAGGTGACCACGACGGAGGGCACGCCGAGCTCGCGCGCCCGGTCCACGGCCCGGCCGATGATCAGTTGATGCCCGCGGTGCACGCCGTCGTACGAGCCGATGGTGACGACGCTGCGCCCCCAGTCCTGGGGGATGTCCTCCAAGCCACGCCAGCGTTGCACTGTGCCCGCTCCTCGCCCGAACCCGAACCTTTGTCTGTCTGATGACGCAGGTCTAAGAGTGCCATGCCGGTTGGCGGCGTCCCGCATCGGCCGGTGCGGTGCCGGTCACGTCCGCTGGGTGCGTGGGATCCGATGCGCCCCCCTGATCCCTCGCACCCCCCTTCTCGCGCCCCTTCCCACGCGCCGTGGTGAGCCTGATCCGGGCGCTCGGGCCGACGACGACGGCCCATTGCGCGGGCGCCGACTTCAGCCAGCCGCGCACCTGGTCGCCGAAGACCGGCACCTCCCGGGCCAGCTGGGTCAACCGACGGTCGAAGCACGCGGCGCCCTCGGAGGTGCGGGCCATCAGCAGGCCGGTGCGGTGGACGAGGTCGCGGGTACGGGCCTCCGTGCGCAGCGCGGCACCCGCCGCCACCGCCCGCAGCAGCGCGTCGAGGACGGTCACGTCCTGGTCGTACGGGCCGTACTCCTCCCGCTCCATCAGCACCTCCAGCAACTCCTGGCGCAGCGGCCGGGAGACGGGGGTACCGGGGTCCGCGAGGACGGGCGCCAGGGCGCGCCGCACATGCGGGGGCCGCATCCGCAGCAGGCCCACGACCAGCGGGAAGAGGACCGAGCGGGCGCCGGGACCGTCCTCCAGGCGGCGGTCGACGAACGCGGCGGCGTTCTCCGCGCCCTCCGGGCGGTGCTCCACGTGCTCGCGGACGAGCTCGGCGACCCGGCGGGCGAGAGCGGGCACCGAGACCTCGGCGAGCGTGCGCAGCACGGCGGCGGGCCGCTCCCCGGGCTCGTAGAGCCGGGCCCGGAAGGCCGCCAGCACCGGGTCGGGGTGGGTGGCCAGGGCCGGGGCGAGGACCTCGGGCGGCAGATGGGGGTCGCCGGCGGTGAACCGCTCGATGGCCCTCGGCAGGTGCCGGCCCCGCGTACCGGGGTCGCGGACGAGCAGCGCGAGCGCGGTCCCGTGCAGGGCGCCCTCGGCGGGCCGCTCCAGGAGGGCGAGCGCCGAATAGCGCAGCAGCTCGCGATCGGCCTCGGTGGTGACGTGGGGCACGGCCCGGAGCCCGTACGCGGCGGCGGCCACGTGGCGCTCGACGCGCTCGTCGTGCGCCCAGCGGTCGACGGCCCGGCAGAGCGCGGAGGGCTCGTCCTCGGCGAGGGCGGCGAGCAGCTCGTCGGCGCGCGGGTGGCCGGCCTCCACGAGCGCCTCGGCGAGGTCGTCGATGGCCCGCCGGCGGTGGGTGTGCAGCAGCGCCTGGGCCGCGGTGGCCACCGTCGGGCGGACGCGGGCACCGGCGAAGGCCGTCTGCAGGGGCCGCTCGTCGCTGAACCAGCGGCAGAGCAGTGGCTGGGCGGCGCAGGGGTTCTCGGCGAGGAGCGTCGCGGCGGCGGTCAGGAACCGGTCCGCCGACTGCGGGGGCGGCTCCGCCGCGGGGCCACCGCGTCCACGCGTCTGGCCGGGCACGTGCGGGAGGGGGCCGTGGCCGCGGGCGGCTCCGCCGGCGGCGTCCCTGGAGGCCGTGGGGGCGTGCCCGGCGGCCGCCTCCCGGCCGGCTCCCGTGGCGGCGGCCCGCCGGCGCGTGGCCCCCCGCCCGACCACGGGCTCCCGTACCTGCCCGGCCCCACGGGTCCGCTGCGCGCGGCGGTCCCCGCGCGCCTGCCGATCCGCGTCGTCCTCGCCCGGCGCCGACGGCCGCGCGTCGCCGTCGCCCCGCACCTGCCCGGGCACCCGCGCACCGGGCCCACGTCGTACGCCCTCCCGGGCACCGTCTCGACCGGTCGTGCCACCCTGGGCGTCCTCGGCGGCCCAGGCGTCCCGACCGTCACGGCTGCCCCGACCGTCCGGGCCGACCTCGCCGTCCCTCTCGTCCTCGCCGGCCCGGCCACCCCGGGCGTCCTCGGCAGCCCACGAGTCCCAACCGTCACGGCTGCCCCGACCGTCCGGGCCGACCTCGCCGTCCCTCTCGTCCTCGCCGGCCCGGCCACCCCGGGCGTCCTCGGCAGCCCACGAGT